>JAEUNN010000174.1 GCA_016791085.1 Rhodocyclaceae bacterium
TGTGCCGCGGCGGCCGGTGCCGGCGCCGGCGTGCGGCGGGCGGCGCGGGCGTCCAGCCAGTTGCGGCCGGCGATCAGGCAGCCCAGGCAGATGAAGGCGCCGGGCGGCAGGATGGCGATCAGGAAGCCCGGATAGCCGGCCGGGGCGATCTGCAGGGCCTGCGCGCCGGGAATGATGGTTTCCATGCCGGCGAACAGGGTGCCGCTGCCCACCAGTTCGCGCGTGCCGCCCAATATGGCCAGCACCACGAGCAGGCCGCTGCCCATCATGGCGCCGTCCCAGGCCGCGGCGAGCGGGGAGTTTTTCGAGGCGAATGCTTCGACGCGCGCCAGCACGATGCAGTTGGTCACGATGAGCGGGATGAATATGCCCAGCACCAGGTACAGTTCGTGCAGCCAGGCGTTCATGGCCAGATCCAGGCAGGTGACCAGCGCGGCGATGATCAGGATGAATACCGGGATGCGGATTTCGTAGGGGATGAGCGTGCGCAGCGCCGCCACCGCGCCCGAGGACAGCGCCATCACGAATACCGTGGCGAGCGCCAGGCTCACGCCATTCACGAAACTGGTGCTGATCGCGAGCAGCGGGCACAGGCCCAGCAATTGCACGATGCCGGTGTTCTGTTTCCAGATGCCGTTCTCGGCGATGGTGCGAAATTCGGCGGCGTTCATGTCTATCGTCCTTTCATTGCGGCTGGACCGCGAACAGGCGCTCGCGTTCCGCCGCGGCGAACAGCGCGGCGCGGCCCACGGCCTGCACGACCGCGCGCGGCGTGATGGTGGCGCCGGTCATGTAGTCGAACGCGCCGCCGTCCTTTTTGACTTTCCAGTCGGCCAGGCCCAGGCCGGGCTTGCCGCGCGCGGCGAACTGTTCTATCCAGGGCTGCTGCTTGTTCTTGTCCTTGCGCGGGTCTATGTAGTCGCCCAGGCCCGGCGTTTCCTTATGCATGATGACACGCACGCCCAGCACGCGGCCGTCCGCACCCACCGCCATGACCAGGCGTATCGGACCGCCATAGCCATCCGGCGCGATGGCCTCGAACACCAGCGCGACCGCGGTGCCGCCCTTGCGCGCGCGGTAAATATGCACCGGCTGGTCCTGGCCCAGCGCCGGCGCAGAGGGCAGTTCCAGGAAGTCGGCGAGCAGGGCGTTGTCGTATAGCGTGCGCGGCAGGATTTCGTCTATGAGCTTCATTTTTTCGCGCTCGGCCGCGGCCGTGATGGATGGCAGCGTGGCGCCGTATATCCAGGCCATGAGCGCCGTGCATACCAGCGCGAAAACCAGCAGCAGCCCGGCCGAACGCAGCGAAGTGTCCAGGAGGCCCGGCGCCGCTTCTTCGGGCGGCCGGATCTGCAGGTGTTGTTCCTGTTCGTCCGGGCTTTGCGGCTCTGGCGGCTTGTCGGCTTCGCTCATCGGCCGTCCTTGCGCCCGAATACCGGGGGCTGCGTTTTCATGTCTATGAAGGGCACGCAAATGTTCATGAGCAGGGTGGCGAAGGCGATGCCGTCCGGGTAGGCGCCGAAAGTGCGGATGAACCAGGTGATCAGGCCGATGCCGGCCGCGTAGATGAGCTTGCCGCGCGGCGTGGTGGCGCCCGATACGGGGTCGGTGGCGATGAAAAACGCGCCCAGCAGGCTGGCGCCGCCGCACAGGTGGAACAGCGGACTCGCGTAGTGCGCCGGATCGGCGAGCCAGAACGGCAAGGCCGTGAGCGCCAGTCCGGCCAACAGCGCGAGCGGGATGTGCCAGGTAATCAGGCGCTGTTGCAGCAGGTACAGGCCGCCCGCCAGGTAGGCGGCGGCAATCCATTCCCAGCCGTGCCCGGCGATATGGCCAAATGCCGGGCTCGCGCCCATGACGCCGGCCACCGTGGCGGTGGCAGCATTTTCGTGCAGGCCGGTGCGCAGGGCGTCCAGCGCGGTGGCCGCGGTGATGGCGTCGAGCGCGCGCTCGGCGCCGAATATCAGGCCGATTTGCGTGGCGGCCGTCAGCCCTTCGGCGGGCCATTGCGACATGAGCGCCGGAAACGCCACGATCATGACGGCGTAGCCGGCCATGGCCGGGTTGAACGGGTTTTGCCCGAGTCCGCCGTACAGGTGTTTGGCCACCACGATGGCGAATGCCGTGCCGCCCACGGTAATCCACCACGGCACGATGGGCGGAAAGGTGAGTGCGATGAGCCAGGCCGTCACGATGGCGCTGCCGTCGGCCAGAAAACGGCCGGGCGCGCGCCCGCGCGCCGCGAGCATTGCCGCTTCGGCCGCCAGCGCGGTGAGCGTGGCCAGCACGATCTGCACCAGCAGGCCGGGCCCGAATATCCAGACATAGACCGCGATGCCGGGCAACAGCGCGGCGAGCACCTTGAGCATGACCGCGGTAACGCTGGCCGGGGCAAGGATGTAGGGCGAATTGTTCATGACGTGGCGCGGGCGTGTGGGGTTAGGGGTCCGCGGGGAGAGGGCGGGCGCGCCGGTCGCGCGGCCCGGTGCAGGCGCATCGCGGCGCTGCGGGCAAGCGCGCGGGCGGCGGCCGCAACGCGCCTCACTCGGGCGGTACCTCCTTGTTGTCCGCCATCTGGCGTGCCAGTTCGCGGCGTGCCTCGGCCTTGGAAATTTCGGCCTGTTGGGCTGCGCTCAAGCCTTCCACGTTTTTGGGTTGCGCGGCTTCGCGCTGGGCGCGGGCGCGCTCCATGGCGGCTTCGATGAGCGCCTTTTTCGGGTCCGCCGCGGCTTCGCCCGGCGCGGCCGCGGCGCCGCCGGCCATGGCCTGTTCGGCTTTTTGCCGCCCGGCGGCGGTTTTGGCGGCCAGTTTGGCGGCTTTTTCGAGCTTGTCGCGCTCGGCGCGCGCAAGCCGCGCTTCATAGCGCGTGCGTGCGCCGTCGGCGGAGGCCTTGTCGCGCTCGCGCGCCCAGATTTCGCTTTTGGCGTAGCGGTAATAATCCACCAGCGGTATGCGCGAGGGGCATACGTAGGAACAGCAGCCGCACTCTATGCAGTCGAACAGGGAATATTCCTGCGCCTTGCCGTAGTTGTGTGCGCGCGCGAACCAGTACAGTTCGAACGGCTGCAGGTCGGCCGGGCATACTTTGGCGCAGTCGCCGCAACGTATGCAGGGCATTTCCGGCGGCGGCGGCGGGAACAGGGCCGGCGAGCCGGCCAGCAGGCAGTTGGTGGCTTTTTGCACCGGCGCCGCGAGGTCGGGCAGCCTGAAACCCATCATCGGTCCGCCCATGATGTAGCGCTCGGTGTCGGGGAGCGCTTGGGCGGCTTCGAACAGTTGCGCCAGCGGCGTGCCTATGCGCACTTCGAAATTGCGCGGGCGCGCCACGTTGCCGGCCACCGTGACGATGCGCGATATGAGCGGCATGCCCTGTTCCAGCGCCTGCCAGATGGCGTAGGCGGTGCCGGTGTTGAAACATTGCACGCCGAAATCGGTGGAGCGCGTTCCGTGCGGCACTTCTATGCCGGTCAGCACGCGTATGAGCTGTTTGGCGCCGCCGGCCGGGTAGCGCGTGGGCACCACCACGACTTCCATGCCGCGTACGCCGGCCGCCTGCACGGCCGCGCGCATGGCGGCGACGGCTTGCGGCTTGTTGTCTTCGATGCCGATGAGCACTTCGCGCGGCTGCATCAGTTCGCCCATGATGGCCGCGCCACGCACGATGCCGGTGGCGCGCTCACGCATGAGCATGTCGTCGCAGGTGATGAAGGGCTCGCACTCGGCGCCGTTGATCACCAGCGTCTGCATGGGGTGTTCGCGGCCCGCACGCAGTTTGAGGTGGCTGGGAAATACCGCGCCGCCCAGGCCGACCACGCCGGCGTCGCGCAGGAAATCGCGCACTTCGTCGGGTTTGGCGCTGCGCCACAGGAAAGGGTCGCGCTCGCAGGCGGTGTCCAGTCCGTCTGGGGCGATTACCACGGCAGGACCGGCAAGGCCGGACGGGTGCGCCATGATGCGCGGCTCGACCGCCAGTACGGTGCCGGACGTGGGGGCATGCACGGCGGCCGATACGTTGCCGTCGGCCGCGCCTATGCGCTGGCCCTTCTGCACCTGGGCGCCGGGCGCCACCAGCGGGCGCGGCGTGCCGCCCACGCTCTGGTGCAGCGGCACCACGAACCGTTCGGGCAGGGCGATTTGCGCGATGGGCTCGCGCGTGGATAAATCCTTGTTCGGAGCGGGCTTCACGCCGCCGTGAAAGCCGAACAGTTTGCGCAGTGCGTTCATCGCGGGGCGAGGAGCGCGCAGCGGATGGCCGCAGGCGCCGGGCGCAGGGGCATCATGCGGCTTTGCGCTCGGTCGTGGGTTGCAGGCGGAATACCGGGTATTTCCATTTCCAGGTTTCCACGTTTTCCGGTAGCACTTCCATGCTGATGCAATCGACCGGGCAGGGCGCCACGCACAATTCGCAGCCGGTGCACAGCGGAACCACCACGGTGTGCATCTGTTTCGCCGCGCCTATGATGGCGTCCACGGGGCAGGCCTGCAGGCACAGCGTGCAGCCTATGCAGACGTTTTCGTCTATGAGCGCCACGGCTTTGGGTTTTTCGCTGCCGTGTTCGCTATTGAGCGGCTTGTATTCGCGCCCCAGCAGGTCGGCCAGTTTGCGTATGCCTTCGTCCCCGCCCGGCGGGCACTGGTTGATTTCCGCTTCGCCCTTGGCGATCGCGGTGGCGTAGGGCTTGCAGCCCGGAAAGCCGCACTGGCCGCATTGTGTCTGGGGCAGGATGGCGTCGATCTTTTCGACCAGCGGGTCGCCCTCGACCTTGAACTTGACCGACGCAAAACCCAGCGCCGCGCCCAGCACCAGGCCCAGCACGGCCATCACGATCAGGGCGGTCAGCATCGCCGGGGGCGCACGCTCAAGCGGGGCGCGGTCATTTGAATTTGTCCAGCCCGGCGAAGCCCATGAAGGCCAGGCTCATGAGGCCCGCGGTAACCATGGCGATGGCCGTGCCGCGGAACGGGGCCGGCACGTCGGCGCCATCCATGCGCTCGCGCATGGCCGCGAACAGCACCAGCGCCAGCGTGAAGCCCACGGACGAGCCGAAACCGAACAGCAGCGAGGCGATGAGGTCGTGCCTGGCCGCCACATTGAGCAGCGGAACGCCCAGCACGGCGCAGTTGGTGGTGATGAGCGGCAGGTATATGCCCAGCACCTGGTGCAGCACGGGGCTGGATTTCTGTATGACCAGTTCGGTAAGTTGCACGATCGCGGCGATCACCACGATGAACGACAGCGTGCGCAAATAGCCCAGGTCCAGCGGCGTGAGCAGGTAGTGGTCGATCAGGTAGCTGGATCCGCAGGCCACGGTCAGCACGAACGTGGTCGCAAGCCCCATGCCTATCGCGGTTTCCAGCTTTTTCGACACGCCCATGAACGGGCACAGGCCGAGTATGCGCACGAACACCACGTTATTGACGAGGACGGCGCCGATCAGGATGAAGAAATAGGAACTCACGCTCGTGTGTTTCGGCCTTTGCGGTGTTGCGCGGCGCCGCGCGTCGATTTCGCGCGGTGGCATGTTGCGGCGCGATTATCGCGCCACGCCGCAATACGCTCAAGCCCTCGCTGAGTAGGGTTTTTGCGCTGCGTCAAGAGTTTAGGGCGCGGACCGCGCCAGCGCGCGGGCCCCGCCGAGCGGCGCAGCGGGTGCGCTAAAGCCGCAGGGCGCGGTCAGGCCGGCGCATCCGGTTCCAGCATGGACCTCGCGAGGTCCTGCCAAAGTTCCGGTAGGCAGGGGCTGTCCGCGTATTTTTCCAGCAGGGCGCGGGCGCCGGGCGCGCCGTCCAGCATGCGCGCGCGCAGCGCGTACAGTGCGGCCTGGTTGGACGCGAGGCCGCCCAGGCGCAGCATGAGCTCGAGGTAATCGAGGCTCGCGCCATCCATGAGCGGTATTTTGTCGGGGCCACCGAGCAGGTGTTCGACCGCGTGCAGTTGTTCGATCCAGCACAGCGGCACCCAGTCCGTCAAATTGCCCAGATATTGCGGGATTTGGTCCGCCGTCAAGGTGCCGCCGGACGCATTGGCGGCGTCGAGCAGATTGATCAGATGACGCGCGTTTTCGTCCTCTCCGTCCAGTTCGAGGGCGGTTTGGGTGCGCAGTTCGGCCATGCCGAGGTTGCCCGCGCGCAGGGCGCACAGCGCGCCCAGGTAATAAAATTCGGCGCGCGGCGTGTCGGGCCGGCCGGGCATTTCGTCGTCGTCGAATTCGTCGTCGTCGTCGTCGTCGTCAAATTCGTCTTCGTCCTGGTCCTCGTCGTCGGCGTAATAGCTTTCGTCATCGCCGTCGCCGGAGTCTTCCTCCTCGGCTTCGCGTTCCCAGAACGCGGCATGTTCGGTCGCCGTCCAGGCGGTTTCGGCGTCGGCGTCGGCATCCAGCAGCAGCAGGCCGGCGATTTGCGACCAGGCTTCAAGCGAACTTTGTGGACGTGCGGCCGACAGTGCGCCCTGCAATTCGCGCGCGGCCGGCAGGCCGTCGCGGTAAATGCGCAGGCGTACCGCGCGCTCCATGGCGCCGATGAATTCCGGATGGCTGCGCGCCAAATCTTCCGCCACCGCGGCGGCGGCGGCGATATCGGCGCGCGCGAACAAGGCCATTACGAATTGATGGCGGGCAATCGGGTGGGTGGCCGTCTTGATCGCGGCAATCGCCTCGTCCTGGCGCTGATTGGCCAGGAACATGTTGCACAGGTCGGTGGCCAGCCAATCTTCGAACCGCAAGGGGCCGAAGGGCGAATCGAGCTCGTTAATGGGCTCGTACTCATCCTTGCGCAGGGCTGCCAGCGCGCGCTCGGCCAGTTCGATGATGGCCGGGTAGCCGGCGTAATCGGCCGACACGGCCAGACTTTCATGCGCCTTGATGCTTTTGGGAGCGCGCTGTGCCCAGTCCCAGGCGATCATGGCGGCAAGTATCGGATCGCCGGATTCGAGTTCGTTCTCGCAGGCGAGGCCGTACAGGGGCATATAATCGGGAAAACGCTTGCGCAAGCTTTGCAGCCGCCGGCGCGCGCCGTCGTGGTCGGATTCCTCCATGGCGCGCCGGACGGCCTTGATTTGCTGGGCATCCGGGGTCGCAACCTGGGGCGCGGATTTGTGCGTCGTTTTTTTTGCCATCACTGCCTCTTTGGCGCAAGCGGCCGCACAAACCGGCGGCGCCCGTCAAGGCATGTTGCGCGCCGCGGCCAGTGCTAAAGACAGGATCATAGCACGCGGCAGCTTGCGCCGAGCGCATCCGCGCCGGTGCGGATAAGCCGCCGCGGGGG
>JAEUNN010000178.1 GCA_016791085.1 Rhodocyclaceae bacterium
AGCGCCGCGCTGACCGGCGTGCGCGACCCGCAGGCGCCGGCGCCCGCCGATGCCATGCCGCACGAATTGGCGCGGCTGCGCCTGGGCATGTTCCTGCTCATCCTGTCGGAAGAACTGACGCGCTCTTTCCTGCCGCTCACGATACGCGACCTGGCCGGCGACCTGCAGACGGTGGCCGGCTTCAGCGCCATCAGCCTGCCCATCGCGGCCTACATGCTGTGTTTCGCCTGCGCCACGCCTTACGGCGGCTATTGGGCCGACCGCTATGGCAGCCGGCGCATCATGCTGGCCGGCTGCGCGCTGTCGGCGGCGGGGTTTTTGTGGGGCGGGCTGGATACGCGCTATGCCGCTTTCGTGGCGGCACGCTGTCTGTGCGCGGCCGGCTATGCGCTCGCCACACTGGCCGCGCAGCGCAGCATCGTGCATCAGACCACGCCGGCCACGCGCGCCCAGGGCCTCGCCATGTTCCTGGGGGCGGCCAGCGCCGCGGCGATTTGCGGCTCGGCCATAGGCGGCGTGCTGGCCGAACAGTTCGGGCGCCAGCCGGTGTTCGTGGCGTCGGCCGCGGCCAGTGTGCTGGCGCTCATCGTGGTGTCGGCGACGCCGCGCGTGTCCGCGCCCAGCCTGGACGCGCCGCTGTCGCTGGCGGCATTGTTGCGGCTGGTGGCGCAGCGGCGCATGGCGGCCTTGCTGTTTGGCGCCGCGCTGCCCAATAAATTCGTACTGACCGGTTTTCTGTTTTATCTGGTGCCGCTCGCCATGATGACAGAAGGGTACTCGGCGAACGATGTGGGGCGGGCCGTGATGATATACTTTTTGCTCAATGCCGCGCTCAATCCGCTCGCTTCGCGCCTGTCGGACCGTTATGGCAGGCGTGCCGGGCTGGTGGCGGCCGGCGCCGCGCTGGTGGGCGCGGGCGGCCTGGCCGGCTGGTGGGGCGGCGCGGCCGCGCTCTATGCGGGTATCGCCGCGCTGGGCGCCGGCACCGGCCTCATGTCGGCGCCGCTGCAGGCGCTGGCCGTGGAAGCCGGGCGCGCGTCCGGCGCCCATGGTGCCGCAGCGGTCATGGCGGCGCTGCGCACCGTGGAACGGCTGGGCGCCATGCTCGGTCCGCTGGCGCTGGGCGCACTGCACGCCCGCTACGATTACGACACAGTCATGGTGGTCACGGGGACCGGCGTGCTGGTTTGCCTGGGCCTGTTCGGTCTTGCTTACGGGCGCGTGCGCGGCTCGGAGGGATGCACTGCATGAGGTTGCCTGGATTGCGCCGCAAGCTGGTCGCACTGCTGCTGTGGCTGTGCGCGGGGACGGTCTGGGCGGCCCCGGCGCAGGCGCCGGACGCCGCCACGGCGGCCCGCAGCCGGCCCTACGTCATTTACATGGTGCTGTTTCGCGGCTGCGAAGAAGCCTGTTTCGGCTTCCAGGATTATTTCCGCAAACGCGGCATCGCCGCCGAATTCATATTGCGCGACGTCGCACAGGACCGCGCGAAAATCCCCGCCTTGGTCGAAGAAGCCAAGCGCCTGCGGCCGGATATCGTGGTGACCTGGGGGACTACCGTCACCCTGGAAATGGTGGGAACCTGGCGCACTTACGACGCGTCGCGGCATATCACCGACCTGCCGGTAATTTTCATGGTGGTGGCCGATCCGCTCGCCTCGGGCATCATACAAAACGTGCGCTCCACGGGGCGCAACCTGACCGGCACGCTCACGCTCCTGCCCATGGAAACGCAATTCAAGAGCGCGCGCAGTTATCTGGATTTCAAGCGCGTGGGTTTCATCATCAATCCGACCGAAAAAAATGCGCTCGACGCGCGCGACCAGTTGCGCGAGGTCGCGGCGCGCGAGGGCTTTGCGCTGGTCGAACGCGAATTGCCGGTGGATGCGGGCAACCGCCCCGATGCGGCGGCCATACCCGATCTGGTCGCGCAACTTGCCGCGGAAAAGGTGGACCTCATTTATCAGGGGCCCGACACCTTCCTGATCACGCGCGCGCAGGCGCTCACTTCTGCCGCCGTCGAGCGCGGCATACCGGTGTTCGCCTCCAACGAGTCGCCGGTCGTCAATGCGCGCGCGCTGTTCGGCATCGTGAACAAATACGAGGACTGCGGCCGCTTTACCGCCCACCAGGCCTTGCGCATCCTCCAGGACGGCGTCAAGCCGCGCGAAATTCCCATCGAATTGCCG
>JAEUNN010000193.1 GCA_016791085.1 Rhodocyclaceae bacterium
TCGACGGTGAGCACGCGCTGCACGCCCGCCGCCTGCAGCATGTTGGCCACCACCTTGGCGGTGATGGGCACGCGCGCCGAGCGCGGCCGGCGGTCCTGGCGCGCATAGCCGAAATACGGTATCGCGGCGGTGATGCGGGCAGCCGACGAGCGCTTGAGGGCATCGACCAGGATGACCAGTTCCATGAGGTTGTCGCTGGTCGGGGCACAGGTCGATTGCAGCACGAATACGTCCTTGCCGCGCACGTTTTCGAGCACCTCGACCATGACTTCGCCGTCGGAAAAGCGCCCTACCGTGGCGCGCCCCAACGTGATGCTGAGCCGCTTGGCAACGTCCGCCGCAAGTTGGGCGTTGGCGTTGCCGGTAAATATCATCAAACTTTCATAGGCCATGCTTGTGTCTCTGCCTTAGCGCGGCACCGCCCGGGCGATGACCGCTGCAATTCCCGCCCTTCCCGCGAGTCGCGCAGACGCCTGCGCCGGGAACATATGACTTTGCGGCCTGCCGGGCGTCGCTGCGGCCTGTGCGTTGACTTGCCGTGGCAATGGTTTGCGCGCGCCGCATGAGATGGACATCCAGGTCAAAACAACTCGGGCAGGTTCCGCCGGAACCTGCCCGATGATATTTGGCTGGGGAGGAAGGATTCGAACCCTCGTATGCCGGAATCAAAATCCGGTGCCTTAACCAGCTTGGCGACTCCCCAGTAATACTGCGTTTGCCGCACTGCGGCATCGCCGTCACAAGGTTGCGGATTCTACCCGAAAAGCGGGTGAAAATCGAGACCTCGTGCGACCCAGGCCGGCCACCTGGCGGGCAGTGTGGCGAGCGCATCAAGCGCCGCGCCTTCGTCCTCGAACCACGCGAAGCACGAACTGCCGGACCCGCTCATGCGCGCGCCGGGGTAGCGGGATAACAACTGCAGCGCGGCATCGACTTCGGCTTCCTTGCGCCGCACCACGGCTTCCAGGTCGTTATGCCCGTAAGCCAGTCTGGCGGCCGGCACATGGCCGTCCGTCGAAAAGGCCGCGATTGTGACGGCCGGACTATCCCTTGTCAACGTGGGATCGGCAAATACCGACGCGGTCGCCACCGGCGTGGCCGGCACCACCACCAGGTACCAGGCCGGTGCCAGCGTGAGCGGGCTGAGGCGTTCGCCCACGCC
>JAEUNN010001172.1 GCA_016791085.1 Rhodocyclaceae bacterium
CATCAAGCGCCAGGGCGGGAAAATCATCGCCATCACCGGCAATGCCGCGTCCTCGCTGGCACAGGATGCCGACGTACACCTCGACGCGCGCGTCGCGCAGGAAGCTTGCCCGCTCAATCTGGCGCCGACTGCCAGCACCACAGCGGCCCTGGCACTGGGCGACGCGCTGGCGGTCGCGCTGCTCGATGCGCGCGGGTTCGGCGCCGACGATTTCGCGCGCTCGCACCCGGGCGGCCGACTGGGTCGGCGTTTGCTCACCCATGTCGGCGACGTGATGCGGGTGCGCGAGCGGGTTCCGTCGGTTGAGCCGCATACCCCGGTCAGCGAAGCCGTGCTGGCCATATCGCGCGGCGGCATGGGCATGACCGCCGTGCTGGATGCCGACGACTGCGTGATCGGCATATTTACCGACGGCGACCTGCGCCGCGCCCTGGACCGCGCGGGCGATCTGCGCGCCCTGCGCGTGGAAGCCGTCATGACGCGCGGTCCGCGCGCCATAGGTCCGGAGCGCCTGGCCGTGGAGGCGGTAGAAATGATGGAAAACCACCGCATCAACCAGTTGCTGGTGACCGATAGCGAGAACCGTCTGTTGGGCGGCCTGACCACGCACGACCTGCTGCAAGCCAAGGTGATCTGATGCGCTACCGCGATAAAGCTGCCCGCCTGCGCCTGCTGGGCCTGGACGTCGATGGTGTACTGACCGACGGCAGTTTATGGTTCGACGCCCAGGGCGAAGTGCTCAAGGCGTTTTCCAGCCAGGACGGCCACGGCATCAAAATGCTGCAGGAAGCCGGCGTGGCGGTGGCCATCGTGACCGGCCGCAGCGCCGACGCGGTACAGCGGCGCGCCACCAATCTGGGCGTGCGGCAACTTGCACTGGGTGTCACCGACAAGGTGGCCGCACTGACAGGCTTTGCGGCCGAACTTGGCGTGACGCTGGCCGAATGCGGCTATGTCGGCGATGACGTGGTCGATCTTCCGGTGCTCACCGCGTGCGGATTTTCCGCCACCGTCGCGGATGCCCACCGCGAGGTCAGGCGGCGCGTCGATTACGTTGCCGAGGCCGGCGGCGGACGCGGCGCGGTACGCGAAATTTGCGAGTTGATACTTGCCGCGCGCGGCAGCGCATCGAGTTGAGCGCGGGGTTCGACGGCCCATGCGCGTACGCACCGCCAATCTGTTTCCGCTCATCGTGCTGGCCCTGCTGCTGGGGCTTACCTACTGGCTCAGGCAGGCGGCCGAAGTCGGCACGCCCGAGCGCAGCGGCAAAACCCGGCACGATCCCGACAGCATCGTCGAAAACGTTTCGATGCGCCGGTTCGGCCCCGATGGCACGCTGCAAAGTGAACTGGCGGCCGTGCGGCTGGTACATTATGCGGACGACGACAGCAGCGTCGTCGATGCGCCCAACTACGTGCTGGCGAATCGCGACGGGCCGCTGCGTGTCAGCGCCGACACGGCCCGCATCGTCAAGGAGGGCAAGCGCGTTGAACTCGAAAACAACGTCGTGCTGCGGCAAGCCGCGCAGCGCGGCAAAGCCGAACGCATTTTGACGACCACGCGTCTGACGGTATTTCCCGACGACGAACTGGCGCGTACCGATGCGCCGGTCCAAATCGTCGAGGGCAAATCGCGCCTGCACGGGGTCGGCCTCGAGGCCGACGGCATCAATGGCAGGGTAAGCCTGCAAAGCCGCGTGAGCGGTACATTCGACAGCAGGAAATGAATTCCATGGATTTTCGCCGCTACGCCTTCGTACTGTTGCTCGTGTCGGCCGCCAATGTGCAGGCCGAGCGCGCCGACCGCTCCAAGCCGGTCAATCTCGAGGCCGACAAGGTCACCGTCGACGACAAGAACAAGGTGCATATTTTCGAAGGACGCGTGTCGCTTACCCAGGGCACCCTGAGCTTGCGCGCCGACAAACTGGTGGTCACGCAGGACCCGGACGGCTTCCAGAAAGGCGTGGCCTACGGCAGCAGCCAGCTGGCGCGTTTCCGGCAGAAGCGCGAAGGCCGCGACGAATGGGTGGAAGGTGAGGCGGAACGCATCGAATACGATGCGCGCTCGGAAAACGCGCGCTTTTTCAATCGCGCCTTCGTGCGCAGCGGCCAGGACGAAGTGCGTGGCCAGTACATACAGTACGACGGCATCACCGAAAATTACATCGTCACGAACGGCCCCAACGCCAGCACCGTCGCCAATACGGGCGGCCGCGACACGCGCGTGAAGGCGGTCATACAGCCGCGCACCAAGGACGAAGCGAAACCCGCCGCGCCCGGCGCCGCGCTGCAACCGGCGCCGGCTTTGCCGGCCGTGCCGGGCAAAAATTGACGCGCCGGCGCAGCGGCTTATCCGCCCAGACGCCGCACCCGGACCCGCATGAGCCCTGAACGCCGGCCCGGCCCGATGCGGGGCGCGCAGCACAGCCCCGCAGACGCGGGCAAACCCGATTCTATGCCTGCCAGGCACAGGCGCGACCGGCTGCGCGCACGCCACCAGCCGGAGCTGCACTGAGGCGCTGCGCCTGCGGCCGCCGCGCGCAGCGCCCGTTGCGGGCCCGTTTCACATCATTCCGCGAGGCACTTCTATGGACTACCAAAACATTCTTGTCGAAACCCATGGCAAGGTTGGTCTTATCAGGCTGAATCGTCCCGGCGCGCTCAATGCGCTCAATGACGCGCTCATCGACGAATTGGGCCAGGCGCTGGAAGGGTTCGAGGCCGACGCGAATATTTCCGCGATGGTGATCACCGGCTCAGAAAAGGCATTCGCAGCCGGCGCCGACATCCAGGCCATGAAAAACTACGGCTACATGGACGCCTACCTGCCGGATTTCATCACCCGCAACTGGGAGCGCGTACGCAATTGCCGCAAGCCCGTGATCGCCGCGGTGGCCGGCTATGCGCTGGGCGGCGGCTGCGAACTGGCCATGTCCTGCGACATGATCATCGCCGCCGACACGGCCAGATTTGGCCAGCCCGAAATCAAGCTGGGCACCTTGCCCGGTGCCGGCGGCACGCAGCGCCTGACGCGCGCGGTCGGCAAATCCAAAGCCATGGAATTGTGTCTGACGGGCCGCTTCATGGACGCCGTGGAAGCCGAACGCGCCGGCCTCGTGGCACGCGTGGTGCCGGCCGACAAGCTGGTCGAAGATGCCATGGCGACCGCCGCCACGATTGCCGAATTTTCACTGCCGGTAATCATGATGGTGAAAGAAGCCGTGAACCGTGCCTTCGAATCGTCCTTGGCCGAAGGCCTGCTGTTCGAGCGCCGCCTGTTCCATGCTTCGTTCGCGCTGGAAGACCAGAAAGAAGGCATGCAGGCCTTCGCCGAAAAGCGCAAGGCGCAATTTCGCAACCGCTAGTCGCGCTGCCGCTACGTCCGATCGGCCCGATCCACTTTGGCACAAACCTGTGCCGCGGGCTGCTACACGGCCTGTGCTATTGTTGCAGTCTGGAGTAGGCTGGACTGAGCAAAAAAAAAGCCGGTCCAGAGGACCGGCTCAGAGGCGGATGCCCCGCTCAGGGAAGCGTTGCATCCGAGGGAGGACTGTTAGCTGCCGATACTTTTCAGGCACCCGCCGCGCGCCGCGCGGCGGGTGAGCCCGTATCGATCAGCTCTTGTGCAGCTTGAACACCCAGACGGAACCGCCCTGGTTCAGGAAATTGACCTTCTTGGCAACGTCGCCACCCCACAGCGGGACGGCGCCGCCCCAGCCGGAAACCACGGCCACGTATTGCACGCCGCCTTCTTCCCAGGTGACGGGCGGGGCAACGATGCCGGTACCGGTCTGGAAGTGCCACAGCTCCTTGCCGGTCTTGGCATCCAGCGCCTTCAGGTAGCCTTCAGGCGTTCCGTAGAACACCAGGCCGCCCTTGGTGGCGAGCACGCCGCCCCACAGCGGAGCATTGTTCTTGGCTTCCCAGACGATCTTGCCGTTCATCGGATCGACCGCGCGCAGGGCGCCGATGTACTCGTCGTTGATGGTCTTGATCGTGAAGCCGGCACCCAGGTAGGCCGCGCCCTTCTTGTAGCTGATGGGCTCGTTCCAGATTTCCATGCCCCACTCGTTGGCCGGAACGTAGAACAGGCCGGTGTCCTGGCTGTAGGCCATGGGCATCTGGTTCTTGCCACCCAGGAAGGACGGCGCGGCAAACACCACTTCACCCTTCTTGCCATCGGCGCTCTTGGCCGGGTCGCCCGGACGATTGGCGTCGACGAATTTCGGACGGCCAGTGTTGAGGTCGATGCCC
Source organism: Rhodocyclaceae bacterium (assembly GCA_016791085.1). Taxonomy (GTDB): domain Bacteria; phylum Pseudomonadota; class Gammaproteobacteria; order Burkholderiales; family Rhodocyclaceae; genus JAEUNM01. The sequence goes on from JAEUNN010001172.1 coordinate 4,254, forward strand.
GACGCCCAGGTGATCTTGTTCACGAACGGGAAGGCGTTCACGAGCTTGCCGGTCTTGGCGTCATTCACGAAGAAGAAGCCATTGCGGTCAGCCTTGCCGCCCAGCATGCGGCCATCTTTGGTCTTGAACGTGACGAATTCGTTCACACCGTCGAAGTCCCAGCCGTCGTTGGGGGTGTTCTGGTAGTGCCACACGATCTTGCCGGTGGACACGTCGATGGCGACGGTCGAGCAGGAATACAGATTGTCGCCGGGACGAATGTGGCTGTTCCAGGGCGCCGGGTTACCCGTGCCGAAATAGGCCAGGCCGGTTTCCGCGTTGTAGGTGCCGCCGAGCCAGGTGGAGGCGCCGCCGGTCTTCCAGAGGTCGCCGGGCCAGCTTTGGTTGGTCGTGCCGGATACGCCATTTTCCGTGGCCTTGCCGTCGGCGTCATACTTGTAGCCCATGTAGCCTTCGAGCGTGGGACGCATCCAGACCATTTTGCCGGTCTTGGGGTCACGCGCTTCGACGCGGCCAACGATGCCGAATTCGCCGCCGGACACGCCGGTCAGCAGCAGGCCCTTGGCGATGATGGGCGCGGCGGACAGGGAGTAGCCGGCCTGGAAGTCGTCAACCTTCTGCTTCCACACGACCTTGCCGGTTTCGCGATCGAGCGCAACCAGTTGCGCATCCAGCGTGCCGAAAATGACCAGATTGTCAAACAGGGCGGCACCGCGGTTGATTACGTCGCAGCAGGGCATGATGCCGTCGGGCAGACGGTGTTCGTACTTCCACTTTTCCTTGCCGGTCTTGGTGTCGATCGCGTAGAGGCGCGAATAGGAGGCCGTCACGAACATCGTGCCGTCGGCGATCACGGGCTGGGATTCCTGACCGCGCTGCTTTTCGCCGCCGAACGACAGCGACCATACCGGCACCAAATCCTTGACGGTTTTGGTATTGACTTGGGTAAGCGTGCTATAGCGCTGACCCTCGGTGCCCATCCCCCAGCTCAGTACGTCTCCCGTGGTTTTCGCATCGTTGGCGACCATCTGATCGGTAATCGAACCTGCCTGGGCCACACCTGCGGCGGCAACGCACGCGGACGCAACCAATACGCTCAGCAACTGTTTCTTAAACACACACTCCTCCTTTATCAATCAAAGTGGGCGAACCACAGCCCCATTGCCGCGGTTACGGGTTTCCCCCCACCGCACCATAGCAAGCAGCATGCCAGCCGCAGCATTTCGGCTGGGCGCAGCAAGCTTGCCACTTATCAAGGCTTTTTGCCACATTTTCCGCCTG
>JAEUNN010000247.1 GCA_016791085.1 Rhodocyclaceae bacterium
ACGCGGCCGCCGTCGAGGTTCGTATAGTCGAGTATGTCGCTCACGATGGCCAGCAGGGTTTCGCCGCTGGTTTTGATGGCCGCCACGTAATTGCGCTGTTCGGGGCCGAGCGGGCTGGCTTCGAGCAACTCCGCCATGCCCAGCACGCCATTGAGCGGGGTGCGCACTTCGTGCGACATGAGAGTAAGAAATTCGCTCTTGGCGCGGCTGGCGGCCTGGGCTTCGTCGCGCGCGACGATGAGCGCGCGCTCGGCGGCATGGCGCGCGCTGGCGTCGGTAAAGCAGAACACCCGTCCGGCGATTTGCCGGCCCTGCATCGCCGGGCGCGATTTGCGCTCGAACACGCGCTCGCCTGCAAGTTCGATCACGTCGAAACTTTCTTCGGCGTCGTGCGGGTGTATGCCGGCAAGGCGCGCGCGATAGGCGTCCGGGTCGCGCGCCTGCGCGGCCATGAATTCGAATAGCTGCGCGTCGTCGCGCGCAAGTATCAGCGCATCCGGCAACTGCCACATTTCGGCAAAGCGCGCGTTCATGTTCACGACGCTGCCGTCGGTCGCCACCACGAGTATTCCGTCGAAGGTCGCATCCAGGGTAGCGCGCAGGCGCGCGGTAAGTTGCGCCACCTCATTGTTGCGCTGTTTGGCCGCCTCCACATTGCGCATGCATAGCACCAGCCAGCCGTGATGCTCGCGTACGGTTTTGCTCACGGCCAGCAGCGTGCCGTCGGCGCGCTGTACGATGCCGTCCATGGCCTCAACCGAGGTTTTGCCGCCGCGGCGTACCTCTTCCCACAGCATGATGTCGGCCAGGCCGCATTCGACCGACAGGATGCTGCGGCCTATCAGTTCGGGTCCGCTGTAGCCCAGCTGTTCCAGCGCCACGCGATTGGCGGCGCGGATTTCCAGATCGGTCGGGTCCACCGCCAGCAGCATGTCGGGCGCGAAATCGGCCAGCATGGCGTTCAGTTCGGTGGAACTCATGAGCGTCCCCCCAGGGGCGTGTCGGCGTCGAAAAAGTAGGTGATGCGCCGGCGCGGACTCAGGTATTCGTAAATTTGCGCAGGCAGTTGGGCCGGGCGCAAGGCCGTGCTGATGTTGATGTCCAGTTCCTGGTCGAGGTCCAGCATGAGCGCCTCTTCTTTCGGCACCTGGGGGTCGTACAACACCACCCAGGGACGCAGCGGCCGGTGCGGATTGACCGAACTGACCATGGCGACGGCTTCGTTGGACAGGCGCACCAGCGTGCCGGGCGGATAAACGCCCAGACAGCGTATGAGCGCTTGCAGCGCGCGGCTGTCGAATTTGCCGCGCCGCTGCGCGAACATGAAGGACAGGGCCTCGTGCGGGGTGAGCGCGCGGGTGACTTCGGCCGGGTTGCAGAGGTTGTCGTAGTAATTCACCAGCGCTACCAGGCGCGCCAGGGGCGGCGTCTGCGAGCCCGGCAGGCCGCGCGGGTAACCGCTGCCATCGGCCATTTCGTGATGCGAGTAAATGATGTCCTGCACGACCGGCGGCAAGCCTATGCGGCGCGCCATGCGCAGTCCGAACTCGCAGTGCAGCTTGCGCATTTCGCGCTCGGCGTGATTCATGTCCGAGGTGCGCAGGCGTACGCGATCCGGTACGTCGGCCAGGCCGATGTCGTGCAGCAACGCGCCCAGGCCCAGCAGACGGCATTCGTCGGCGCCGATTTCCAGTTCGCGCGCCACCATCATCGCAAGTATCGAAGTGTTGAGGCCGTGGTAATAAATTTCTTCGCCGCCGCACTTGTCGACGAGCACGTGCAGGGAAACTTCCGGCTGTTCCAGGAAGGCGCGCACCATGTCGTCGATGAGCGCGCCGGCTTCCTGCAGGCATTCGACCGGGCGCGCCAGCAAATTCCGGTTTACGTTGCGCATGACCGCGCCGGCCTGGACGAGGGCCTTTTCGACCTGGCGGATGCGGCTGCGCCGCTCGGCGATGAGCGCAGCGCGGCGGCGCTTGGATTCGAATTCCGCGGCGTCGCCGGGAAATTGCAGCGGGCCGGCCGCAGCCCTGGCATTCGGTGCAACCGGCAGATCGGGCGGGATGGTGTCGCTTTTTGCCGGATCGAATTGAAATCCGGCGACATTGAGCGCGCGCAGTTGGCGGATCTGGTCCTCGGTCTTGATTTTGAAACTATTCAAGCCGAATGGATGGCAGGTCCAGGGTAGCCCGACGTGTATGTACAAACCTATGCACAGGCACTCGGGGCGAACGAAAGTTTCGGCCTGTTCGACGGACATCGTGAAAGACACCTGGCTGATGCAACCATTGTCTTATCGGATCCGCAAACAGATAGTTGATAGCGCCCTGGGGCGCCATTGCGCGTGCCGTGCGAACTGGTGCCGACCGCCATGCGCGGCGGTGCCGGCACGTCGTGCCGGATCAGAACGGCGCCCGGCCGCGGCACGCGCGGCCGGGCTGTCAGGCGGCGCTCAGGCAGCGAATTCCACCATTTCGAAGTCGGCCTTGGCGACTCCGCAGTCGGGACAGGACCAGTCTTCCGGTACGTCGGCCCAGCGCGTGCCGGCCTTGATGCCGTGTTCCGGGTCGCCGCGCGCTTCGTCATAGGTGTAGCCACAAACGATGCATTGCCAGGTTTTCATGGGTAACTCCAGTCGGGTCGAAATCGATGTTCGGGTTCAGGCCGGCACGCTTTCTACGCGCTCGAGTTGCGCGCGGTACTGGCGGGCGTGGCGTTCTTCCACTTTCGCCAGCGCAGCGAAGCGCTTGGCGGCTTTTTCCAGCGTGGCCGCGAAACGCCCGGCGTGTTCGCGCGATTCGGCGATCTGCTCGTCGATTTCCGCGACCGCCGCGCTATTGCCTTCGGCCACCGCGGCGTGACGGAACGCCGGGTACATTTCGGTGTATTCGTAGGTTTCGCCTTCTATGGCCATTTCCAGGCAGCGCGCCGGGCTCATTTGCGCGGCCGGGTACAGCAGGTCCAGGTGGCCGAAAGCGTGCATGACTTCCTGCTCCGCGGTTTCTTCGAACACCCGCGCCGTCGCTTCGTCTCCGGCCGCGCGCGCCAGCCTGGCGAAATAGCGGTATTTGATGTGCGCCATGGATTCGCCGGCGAACGCCGCTTCGAGGTTCTTGATGGTGGCCGACGGGGTTTGATTTGTATTGCCCATGATTTTGCTCCTGCTTGGTGCGTTGAACATGGGACGCATCGTAACGGACCGGACAAAATCGATCCAATGGATTGATTCTATTCTTGCAATAGGCCAAAACTTTTGTGTCGGCTCAAACTGCACCACGCCGCCCGCCGCCCTGCCACCCGGCAAGGCTGGAAATGACACCGATCGCG
>JAEUNN010000306.1 GCA_016791085.1 Rhodocyclaceae bacterium
TGCGCGCCGGTCTGGCCCAGGTGGGCGGCAAAATGGCCCTGTATCGCAAATTGCTGGAAAAATTCCGTACCAGCCATTGCGCCGAATTCGAGCCGAAAATGCGCGCCGCGCTGGCAAGTTCCGATTGGCCGGCCGCGGTGCGTCTGGCGCACTCCCTGAAAGGCGTGGCGCGCACCCTGGGCGCATTTGCGCTGGGTGACCTGGCGCTGGCCGTGGAACAGGCCGCGCGCGCCAGCGATGCCGAGGCCATGGCGCCGGCGCTGGCCGCGCTCAACGTGCATCTCAACAATCTGCGCCAGGCGCTGGCCGACCTCAAGCCGCACACCGCCGCGGCACCGGCCGCCGACGGCACGACGCACTGGCGCGTCTTGCTGGAACGCCTGCAGGAACTGCTCGCGCAATTCGACTCCGAGGCCGGCGACGTGGTGCGCGAACTGGCCGGCATGTCGACCGACACGATGACGCGGGTGCGCGTCACCCGGCTCACCGAGGCAGTCGATGCCTACCGCTACGAAGAAGCCGCCAAACTTGCCGCCGCACTGCTGGCAAGTCTGGCGACGACCAACGCCGCCCTGGAAACGACATGAACGCCAGCGACAAAGCCACCATACTGATCGTCGACGACATTCCGGAAAATCTCGACGTGCTGGGCGCCATCCTGCGTCCGCGCTACCGCGTGCTGTGCGCCACCGGCGGCTCGCAGGCCATCACCATCGCCAGCAAGCAGTTGCCCGACCTGGTCATGCTGGACGTCATGATGCCGGACATGGACGGCTACGAAACCTGCCGCCGGCTCAAGTCCGACCTGCGCACGCGCGCCATACCGCTCATATTCGTGACCGCCATGACCGATGCGCGCGACGAGGAGCGCGGCCTGGAACTGGGCGCCGTGGATTACCTGCACAAACCCTGCGCGCCGGCCATCGTGCTCAATCGCGTGCGCATACACCTGGCCCTGCACCGGCAGAACCTGGCGCTGGAACAGAAAGTCGCGGCGCGCACGCGCGAACTGGAGCAGACGCGCCTGGAAATCGTGCGCCGCCTGGGCCGCGCGGCGGAATATCGCGACAACGAAACCGGCATGCACGTGATACGCATGAGCAAATCCGCGCACCTGCTGGCGCTCGCTGCCGGCGTGCCGGAGGCCGAGGCGGAACTGTTGCTGCAGGCCGCGCCCATGCACGACGTGGGCAAGATAGGCATACCCGACGCGATTTTGCTCAAGCCCGGCAAGCTCGATCCCGTGGAATGGGAAATCATGCAGCGCCACCCGCTGATAGGCGCCGAAATCATAGGCCAGGACGGCTCCCCGCTACTCGAAATGGCGCGCGTGGTGGCGCTGTGCCACCACGAAAAATGGAACGGCCAGGGCTATCCGAACCGCCTCGCGGGCGAGGCGATACCGCTGGAAGCGCGCATCGTGACGATTGCCGATGTATTTGACGCGCTCACCAGCGTGCGTCCCTACAAAAAGGCCTGGCTGCCCGAAGACGCGGCCGCCTTTATAGAGCGCGAGGCCGGTGCCAGTTTCGATCCGCACCTGGTGCGCCTGTTCATCGACCTGCTGCCGCAGGTGGAAGAAATACGCCGGCAATTTGCCGACGTGCCTGAAAACGACCTGGATGCATTGGCCCCATTATGAAAAGCAAGCGCCTGCTGCTCGTCGAGGACGAGGAAATCCTCAGTTTCATCATCGACAACGCCTTGTCCGAACAGGGCTACGAGGTGCATACCGAACCGGATGGCCAGGCCGCCTGGGATCGCCTGTGCGGAGGCGACACGGATTTCGCCACCATCATCCTGGACCGCGAAATGCCGCGCATGGACGGCATGACCTTGCTCAGGAAAATCAAGGCCACGCCCAGTCTGGCGCAGGTGCCGGTGGTCATAGAAACCGCCACGTCGGATAGCGCGAGCGTGCGTGAAGGCCTCGATTCGGGCGCCTACTACTACCTGACCAAGCCGCTGCAGATCGAACTGCTGCAGAGCATCGTGCATGCCGCGGTGGAACAGTTCCACCAGCACCTGGCCATACGCCAGAGCATGGGCGAGGCCGAGCGTGCTTACACTTTCCTGCACCAGGGACGCCTGTATTTCCGCACCGTGGCGGAAGCTTCACTGCTCGCGCGGCTGTGCGCGCGCGCCTGCGCGGAGCCCGAAAAAGCCGTGCAGGGCTTGCAGGAACTGCTGGTGAACGCGGTCGAACACGGCAACCTGGGCATACGCTATTCCGACAAGACCGAACTCGTGCTGGCCGGCAACTGGCAGGACGAAGTGGCGCGCCGGCTTGCCCTGCCGGACCTGCGCGAGCGCCGCGTGGAAGTGCATGTGATGCGCGACGGCCCCAACGTGAGCTTCACGATCCGTGACCAGGGCGAAGGATTCGACTGGCAGCGCTACCTCGATTTCGACCCCGAGCGCGCTTTCGACCCGCACGGCCGCGGCATCGCCATGGCGCGGCTCATGAGTTTCGACCGCCTCGAATACCAGGGCAAGGGCAATGTAGTCGTGGCGGTGACGCGCGCCGCCGCCGACTGAACGCGCGCGCCTGCGATCGGTCGGCCTGCGCCTACACGCGAACGGCCGCCCGGCCGGCTGACGCGCGCCGGCGGACGGACCATTATCTGCGTCATCGATACGCAGAAAAGGAGAGAGCGATGTCCTCTCTATTGAGTCCGTTCGGGGAACGCAGCACCACACTCGTGGCAGCCTGTTTCGACACCCGTGCCAGCGCCGAACTTGCGGCCGCCGGGTTGAACAAGGCGTCCGAAGGCGGCGAAAAGGTGTACCTGATCCTGCCCAACGACGCCCATGCCGCGGAAAAACTCGAACCCGAATCGCGCGGCATAGTCCGCACGCTGTGGCGCAGCCACCTGCTGTTCGGCGTGTTCGCCACCCTCATCGGAGCCGGCGCCGGGCTCGGGCTGGTCGCGCTGCCCTGGCCCGCGGCCGCCAGTTCGCCCGGCTTTGCGGTGCTGTTTTCGGCCGTGATCGGCCTGTTTGCAGGGCTCATGCTGGCCGGGCTGGTGAGCTTGCGTCCGGACCACAGCTATGTGATCGACAAGGTCGCGCAGGCCGTTCGGCGCGGCCGCTGGGCGGTGGTCATGCATCCTCTGAACCGGGTGCGGGCACGGGTAGCCGCGCAGGCGCTGGAATCGACCGGCGCCCAGCCGCTGCTTTCGCTCTGATGTGGCGGCGCCGCGCGGCCTAATCGGGCGCCGCGCCCAGGCTTGCCCGCAGTTCGCCCAGCGCGGCCTCCAGCGCGGCGACGCGTGCTTCGAGCTGCGCCAGCCTGTCGGCGGCCGGGCCGGCGCTTTCCGCTTCCAAGGCCGGCGCCGGATTGCTGGGTGTTCCGCTATAACAGTGCGCCCAGCGCGCTTCGCGCGCGCCGGGCTGGCGGGCCAGCCGCAACACCACCGGCGGATCGCGCAGCGCCAGGCGCTCCAGATAGCCTTCCAGCGCGTCCACGTCGGCAAATTTGTACAGCCGCTCGCAGTGGATGCGCAATTCTCCCGGCGTTTGCGGCCCGCGCAGCCACAGCATGGCGATCAGTGCGATTTCCCCGCTGTTGAGGCGCAGGCCCTTGGCGGCGTTGTGCGTGTAGCGCCAGACGCGCCCGCCGGAAGATTCGCTTACCAGCGTTTGCGCGCGCAGCGCATCGAGCGCAGCCTGCACCTCCGCATCGTTCAGATTCATGACCGGATCGCGGCTGGTTTTCTGGTTGCAGCCGCTCAGCAGTGAATTCAGCGTGAGCGGATAAACGTCCGGCGTGGTCGATTCCTTTTCGATCAGCACGCCCAGCACGCGGCATTCGACGGGCGTAAGTTGCAGCAGCGTGGTCATGCGCGACTCCTGAATTTGCGGGTCGAAGCGCCCGGCGAGGGGGCAAGTTTAGCGTAGCGGGCGGGCGCGGCCATTTGGTGCGCAATCGCGGCGCAAGCCGAGCGCGGGCTAAAAATGCGAACCGGGCTGGCTCAGGAATTCCAGCTCTTCGGCCGTGGATTGGCGTCCGAGCGCCTCGTTGCGATGCGGAAAGCGGCCGAAGCGGCGCACGACGGCTTCGTGGCGCAGCGCGTAATCATAAGCCGACGCCATGTCCTGGCTCGGAAAGCGGTCCAGCAGCGCGAGGAACAGCGCCACCGACACTTCCTGCATGGCGATGTTTTCGCTGTGCTGATAGGGCATGTACAGGAAGTGGCGCTGTACCGGCGCGAGTTCGCGGTCCGCGTCGGCGTGCAGGGCGCGCTGCGCGGCGGCC
>JAEUNN010000312.1 GCA_016791085.1 Rhodocyclaceae bacterium
GCGTAGCACTGGATCAGTGTGAACGTGGTGCCCCAAACGCCGTCTTTTGCCAGTTCTGCCGCCGACCGTTCGAGCAGTGCATCCAGGTGGCCGGGGGAGGTCAAGGCCTCGAGCCGCGCGCGCAGCGAGGCCGCGAACTGCAGCGGCAGCCTTAGATACGGATGACCCGGCTCCAGCGTGACCACCCGCGCAGTAACCCGCGGCTGCAGCCCCAAAGAACGCATGATCGAGGGAATTTCACGGCCGGCGTTGAAATTACCTCCGGCCGCGACAAAGCCGCGATCGATCAGGCCAATAAGTTCGTGCACGGCGGAGCCGTCCGGATTAACCCTCCATGAGCCCATGTCCGGATCTTCAACGACCAGTATGCCGCCAGGGCGCAACAAGCGCCTGTAGGCAAGCAACTGTTCGGCAGCCCGGCCCAGCGGAGCGATCTGGAAGCGGGCGTGCACGAGGTCGAAGGTTGCGGCTGCAAGTTCGCTGCGAAACAGATCGTCGGCGACGATGGTGACGTTGGCGAGCGCTTCGGCTTTCACGAAGTCGTTCGCGCGTTCCATCATCCGCGCGTCTATGTCGGTTCCGACCACACTGCCATGTGGCCCGACGAATTCGCTCAGCACGCGCAGCCAGCCCATCACGCCACAGCCTATATCAGCCGCCCTGCAGTTCGCACTGCGAGGAAGTTCGGCAAGCAACGCGCGTCCGGCGGGCTCCCATACGTGCGACTGAAGTTGAAGGCGTTCCAGTTCACTCGCCTGGTTGGCCAGCAAATAGGACCCTGTATCGTGTGCCACGGGACCCCCTCCCTCGATATCTGATCAGCGATTCAAACCGTCCGCTTCGGGTGCCGGCGCCGGCCACCACCATTGCGCGGCCGAACTGAAGTCCACGCAATGCGCGCACATCAAGTGTGGCCGCCCTTCTTCAGGCAGGCCGGCGTGGTGCCCATGCGTGCACGCATCACCTTGGTCAGGTGCGCCTGGTCGGCAAATCCACACATGCAGGCAATTTCCTTGACCGCCACCTGGCCGCTTGCCAGCAGCCGCGCGGCGCGTTCCAGTCGCCGGCGCGTGACGTATTCATAAGGCGTCAGGCTGGTCGTGGCGCGGAAATGGCGCGAAAACGACCACACGCCCATACCTATGGTTTCCGCCATCTGTTCGATGGAAATGCTTTCGTGCAAATGGCTGTCCACGTACTCTTCGATCAGGCGCATGCGCTTGGGCGACAGTGCTCCGGCTGCCGCCTCGCCACGGAAACTGATGTCGGCATATTTGCGGAACAGATGCACGGCGAGTTGAATCGACAGCGCCTCGACGTACAGGGCGCTGCCCGCCTTGCGTTGCAGGGCTTCCAGCGCGATGGTATCGACGATTTGCGTGAGCAGCGCATCCTGCGCCTGCAACACGTCGTGCAGCCTGACTTCGGCCACCGGGCGCTCGGCGATGTCGCAGGCCACCCGCGCCATCAGCCCTTCGGACAGATAGGTATGCGATACGTCTATGTCCTGGCTCCACGACCAATGCGACTGTTCCGAGCGCGTGAGCAGCGAAAAATCGCCCGGCGCGCACTTTTTCCGCGTCCAGCGGCCTTCCACGCAGCGGTCCATGGGCGTTTGACCGGTGCGGTAGCGCACGATCATGAAGTGGTCCATGGGCGGAATGGGCACGTCCAGCCCGGTGTAGCGGTAGGCGCGATGGCCCACGTCCTTCCAGCCCAGCCCGTCGCTGGCGGACAGGATTTTGCCCGGCACCCAGGTCGGCAAGTCGCGCGGAGAAATCAGTATTCCCATCGAACAACCCTCGGTGAGCGGCGTATCAGGCAGGGGGACAGTTTGCGCCGCGCGCCGAGGCTGTGAAAGCCCGGCTGTCTGTCAAGTTGCGCGTACGCACGTTCCGCGTCATCGCCGCGGCCGGCGCTCCACAACGGCAATCCCGGCAGCGACCGACCCGGCCGGCGCGCGCGTCGCGCCGGGAAAAAAGCTGCGCATCGGGCGGACACTTGGGCTCGCCCTGCGCTCGGGCGGCGTGGTGCAATTCGTTTCGATGCATCGAGGCTCATGGTGGCGGGACCTTGCTGCCGGCGGCGATGCCGCCGCGATCAGAACAGATACAGCAAGCGGCTTTCCAGCCCGCGCAGCCTGGGCCCTTGTTGCGTGCCCGCGTCCTGGCGATACCTCAGTTCGAGCTGAACATTTTTGCTCAGGAAATTTGCCCACCCGAGCAGCACACTCTGGTTATTCAGCCGGCCGGAAAGCGTCGCACCGTCCAGATGTTCACGCGCGCCCCAGGTATGCCGGTAAGTGGCCGACAGTTGCGCGCCGCCGTCCAGGCGATAGCTCAAGCTGGTATCGACGTAATACGCCGCATCGCGCTCTACCCCGGTGTCGCGGTTTTTCCCGTAGAACTCAAGTTGCGCGGCCACATCCAGACTGATCCGCGGCGCCAGCATGCGTATGTAACCGACGCCCGGATTGAGCGCCCAGCGATTGTCGCTGAGCGCGAAGCCGCGATCGCCCTTGTTGCCGGCCGGCACCACCAGTTTGAGCGTAAAGCCCAGATGCTCGTTGTTGGTCAGGTCATGCAGGGGCCAATAATGCACACCCAGTTTGAGGTCGCCGGCGGCGGACATGCTCCGGCCGAGCAGGCCGACTTCCTGCCGGCCGAACAACTGCAGGGCCTCCACGGCAACGATGGCGCTGTCCCAGTTCATGTAGTGCAGTGCGCGCAGCACGCCCACGTCCAGCTTGAGGTCCAGGTCGTCCTGCACTTTGGCTCCGTTGGCATAAACCTTGTCGGCCGTGATGTGCTGATAGTAAAACACGGCCGCGCTGCTGCCGCCAGGCAGGCCGGTATAGTCGCCCGGATCGACCGGTGAAAGTGCCTGAGCCGGTGCGCTGGCCAGCGCCAGCAAGGCGGTGCTGAAACTCATGGCCGCGCGGCGCACGGCGGCGTGACGGATATCGTTCATCGGCCCCTCCTCGGGCACGCATGCGGGCGGCGGGCCGGCTTTGCCGTACCCGCCGGACTTCGCATTTGCTTGCGGAAAGGCGCGCTCAGAGCGCCAGCAACTCGCGCAGCCTGGCATCCAGTTCGGCCATGCAATCGGCGTCGGTGCCGAATAACGCCAGATGTCCATCCACGCTGGTGAGCGGATGGAATTCGCTGCCGCGTATCAGTTGCTGTTCGACCAGGCAGTCGGAGGGCGGGAAAAACATGTCGTGGCTGATCGGCATGACAAAAGTTTTGGCCTGGATGCGACCCAGCGCCGCGGCGAGGTCGCCGCCGCAGTGGCGGCTCACGTCGCCGCGCTGCCATTTCCAGGCCATGCACAGCAAATTGCCCGGGTCCATGGGGCTGAAATAGCCGGTCATGAAGTTGTCGACAAATTCGTCCATGGTGTTGAAGCCCAGCGCACGGTGCCGCCCGCAACGGAAAAATTCCGTGCTCCAGCCCATGACCGTCCATAGCTTGGCGTGGCGGCGCAGGCCGGCGGCCACTTCGCCGGCCGCTGCATAATGGCCGTCGCGATAGCCGGGATCGGTGGTGATGGCTTCCACCAGGGTTTCGGCGAACAGAAAGTCGTGCTCGGTATTGCGTGCGGTGCCAGCGATGGGTGCCGCGCGCTCCACCATGTCCGGGTAGCGCACCGCCCACTCGTAAGTTTGCTGGGCGCCCATGGAGCCGCCCACCACCAGGGCCAGCCGCTCTATGCCGAAATGCCGGGTGACGAGCCGATGCTGGGCACGCACGTCGTCGCCTATGCGCACGCGCGGGAAACGCGGTCCGGCAATGTCGGCCGGCGCATTGCTGGGCGACAACGACAGGCCGTTGCCGATCTGATTGACGACCATGATGAAATAGCGCTGCGGATCGAGCGCCCGGCCTCTTCCGATATACGCCTGCTCCATGATTTTGCTGCTGCCGGAGTACCAGGTCGGGATCAAAATGGCATTGGTTTTGTTGGCGTTCAGTTCGCCGTAAGTGGCCACGGCGAGCGTGCAGTCGTCCAGCACGCCGCCCTCTTCAAGTTCCAGGCGGCCGACACTGATGGTTTCGAACGGGCCGTGGTTTTCCTGGCTGTAATAGCTATTCATAGCGGGTATCCTCTGTCGGGCCGGCCGCGCGGGGCGCGACCAAAGTCCGGTGCACAAGCATGCAATGGCGCGGCAAGGCGGGCGGCCGGCATCCCTGCCGGACCGCGCCCGGCCGCCTGGGCGCGTCAGCGCATGGAGAAGCCGGGATAGCCCTGGCTTGCCAGTTCGCTGCACTTGCGGTTGTAATTGCCGACCCCGCCTATGTAGGAGATCAGCCGGCGCGGCTTGCCTTCCACATTGGAGCCCATGTACCAGGAGTCGGTTTTGACCACCAGGGTCGCGGCCGCCGTGGCGTCGTGGTGTGCAACCCAGTCGTCCTCGAATTCCCGCGTGGCTTCCACCACGCGCTTGCCCTCTTTGCGCGCATAGTCGATACAGCCGGATATCCAATCCACCTGCTGCTGCAGGCAGGTGGTCATGTTGCACAGCGCGGCCGACGGTGCGAGCGGTGCGCCCGTGGTGAATAGATTGGGATAACCGTGCACCTGCAGGCCCATGGAGCTGCGGATTTCTTTGCCCCACTGATCTTTCAGCGAGCGCCCGTCGCGGCCGCGGATGTCGATGCGGGTGAGCGCGCCGGAACCGGCGTCGAATCCCACCGCCAGGATGATCACATCCACTTCGTGTATCTTGCCGTCGGAGGTCTGAAAGCCTTGCGGCACCACGCGCTCGATGGGCGTTTCGCGGCAATTGACGGCCTGCACGTTGGGCTGCAGATACACTTCGAGGTACTTGTGTTCCAGCGGCACGCGGTGGGTGCCGAAGCCGTAATCCTGGGGCTGGGGAATCAGCAGATCGCACAGGTCGGCGCGATATTGCAGGCGGGCGCGCATTTTTTCGCGCACGAATTCCGACACCACCTCGCTCACCGCCTCGTCGAAAAACATTTCCGGGAACGACGCCAGCCACAGCGCCAGCGAACCATCGTTCCACTCCCGCTCCAGCACGGCGATGCGCTCGTCCGGCGTCTTGTCGGCCCACGGACCGGCGTCGAAGTCATAGTCGAAGCCGGCGAACGTTTCGCGTACGCGCTTTTTCAGTTCATGGAAACGCTCGCCCCATTTTTCCCAGTCGGCGCGCGAATACTTCGGGTTGCGCATGGGAATGATGTATTGCGGCGTGCGCACGAATATTTTCATGGACGCGACTTCCGGTGCGATGGTCTGTATCACCTGGATGCCGGTGGCACCGGTGCCGACCACGGCCACGCGCTTGCCGCGCAGATCGACCGGCTGTTTCGGCCACAGCCCGGTCACATACAGCTCACCCTTGAAGGTGGATTGACCCGGAAAGCGCTCGGTGATGGGCGCCGACAACATGCCGCAACAGGCAATCAGGAATTGCGCGCTGACGGTTTCGCCTTGCGCGGTGGTAATGCGCCAAAGTTCGCTCTGT
>JAEUNN010000318.1 GCA_016791085.1 Rhodocyclaceae bacterium
CCGGCGTGCCGGAACCGGCGCCGGCGAGGTTGCTACCCGTCGCGTCCGACGTAACCAGGGTCACGGCGTAGTTCTCCGCTTCCGTGAATACAACGAATTCCACGGGGGGCAGTTCTTGCAACGAAATTATCGCTCCGCCCGAAATCATCGACGTGTAGAGCATCGTGCCGATGGACGAGCTTACACCGGCGGTCGGACCGAAACGGACTTCATTGCCCCAGATCGTTCCCCAGCCTGGACGCTCGGGGTCGTTCCCGGTCGAAATGCTGCCATCGACATACACCGCCCCATTGACCGACTGGATGCTGACATCGCCGCCATCGGCCTGCACGACACTGCCGGCATCGAGGTGAATGTCGCCGGCGGACATGATGCGCACGGTCCCGTCGCCGTCGGTGCCGAGCCGGTTGGCGCGTATGGTCCCGGCGTTTCGCAAACTGCCTGCAAATGCACCCACCACACCGCCGTCGGCGATCAACTGCCCCACATTCACGATACGGTCTTCCGGCGCCTGCAACTGGAAACTCACGTTGGCGAACTGCAGATCACCAATTTCGACGGACTGGCCGGCGGCCAGGATGAGCCGCCCTTCCGGCGTGCTGATGAGGCCGCGATTTTCGATTTCCGGCGCCACCAGAATGACATGACCACCAGCCGGCGTGACGATGCTGCCTTCGTTGCGGATGGAGCCGGTGCCCCCGCCCGCAAAGCGCAGGCGATCGTTCAGAAAGTCTTCGTCGGTCATGTTCAGCGTGGACGCCACGAAAGCATTGGTATCGATACGCGCATCCGGACCGACGACGATACCGTTGGGGTTCACCAGAAACACGCGCCCGTTGGCGCTCAGGTTGCCGGCCAGAATGGATGCCGTGGCGCCGGTCACGCGATTGAGCACCGCGCTCGTCGCCGCGGGCTGGATGAATCGCACGGATTCTCCGGCGCCTATCGAAAATTGCTGCCAGTTCAGGATGACACGATCCGAGGTGCTGATCTGCATGGCAGCGCCCGCCTGCGTAACACTTGCCTGACCGCTGGCAAGCGTCGCGCCCTGCGGCAGCGCCCAGGCCGGAAGCGGCACGAACAGCACGGAAATCAGGACTGAAAGCGGCGCCGCCGCGCGCTGTGCCCAATCTAAAGCTTGCATACCTTGCGCCTTTCTGACATTTAACCGGCCGGCCCGAACACCAAAGCAGCATCAGCACCGCGATGAAACAAGGTGCAATTATACTTGGCAGCACGCCAAGTGCGCCGACGAGGCCGAAGCGAATTTCTGCAGTGGCGGGCAATGCGTGCGAACCGCGTTAACAATCCACAGATACTGTGGATAAACGCCGGGACAAGCTCCGCAAAGCGCAGCTATATCATTGATATTACGTAGAATTATCGCATTGCCACAAATTGCGGCAATTTTGCCGGCGTATTTCGGCGCTGCTGCGTCGCGCCGCACAGCCCGGCCGGATGCCCAAATGTTGCCCATACGACACGGCTCCGCAGGCATTTGCGCGCGCCACGCCACTGCTGCCATGCGCAGCATGCCAAGCAGCCAGACAGCGCCCATGCGTAACTTTCCTGCACGCCCTACACGAACTTCTAATGCGCGGCAAGATGCTCCACAAACCGCTTGGCGCAAGCGGCATAAATCGCACGCATAGTCAAGCCCGCAAGGAACGAACAAGCCGCAGTGCACCTGGGCACGCTGCACGGGCGGCGATGCACGCACGATACTTGCTGCCTCATGCCGCAGGGAAGCGCCCGCCGGCCGGTGCGGCGCCGCCCGTCTCGGTGCGCTGGCCGAATGGCTGCACATCGGCCCGCGCAGGGGCGGCGCAGGCACCGCCGCGCACACCGCCTTCGCGCCCTGCGCGAGGCCGAACCTGCCGCGACCGCGCCGGTGCGCGCCACGCCGGCCGGGCCTGCCGCCACACCGGCGGCCGAACCCGGCGTGACGCCATTCGCTACAATGCCGGCGCGAGGGATGCCGCCGCCCGCAACAACGCGCGCGCGCCCGGCCGTCGCCGCCCCAATCAATCCAATTTCGGACAGGAAGCCACCATGGCCAGCGAAAATATCGTCGTGCTGAACAGTGAAAATTTCGAAGCGGAAGTTCTGCAGTCTGAACTTCCCGTATTGGTGGATTTCTGGGCCCAATGGTGCGGCCCCTGCCGTATGGTGGCGCCGGTGCTCGACCAGTTGGCCGGCGAATACGAGGGCAAGCTGCGCATCGCAAAACTGAATGTGGACGAGAACCAGGAGCTTTCGAACCAGTTTCAAGTCAGTTCGATTCCGACTTTCCTGCTGTTCAAGTCCGGCCAGATGGCTGACCGCATGATGGGCGCGATGCCGAAATCCGCGTTCAAATCTTTCCTCGACCGCAATCTTTGAACCTGCGCTCCACTCGGGGCCGGGCGCAGGCGCGGCCTCTGCGGCAGGTTCAAGCCGGCTCGGCCAGCAATTGCTCCAGCAGCCGCTCCAGCTGCGCAAAACTGGGCGGACCGACATAGCGCGCAACGATGCTGCCGCGGCGGTCGATCACGAAGGTGGTCGGCGTCGCGCGCACGCCGCCGAATTGTTCGGCCAATTGCCCGACCGGATCGAAGGACACGTCGAACGCAAGACGCTCGCGCGCGGCATAGGCGGCGACGTGAGCAGGCGGATCGTAGTGCATGGCCACCGCCACGGTGCGCAAACCGCGTGCCGCGAACTTGTCGTAAGTGGCGGCGATATCCGGCATTTCGGCCAGGCAGGGCGCGCAGCTTACCGACCAGAAATTCACCAGCACCACCTTGCCGCGCAAATCCGCCGTGTCGAAGGACTTGCCGGCGACGGTCTGGAAGTTTACGGCGGGGGCCGGCCGCGCCTGCCAGGCGTCGATGGCGCGCCACCACAGCAGCGTCACGAGCAAGGCCAGCGCGACTGGCAGTACAAGCGATTTCGGTTTCATAATGCAGGCATTTTCTCATGGAGACCCACACCATGCCGCGCTTCCTGTACGCCCTGCTGCTCGTTTTCGCCACCGCCCTGCCCGCGCACGCGCTGAGCCTTTCCGACATCAGCAACAAGGACGCTTCCGGCGGCCTCAAGGAGGCGCTCACCCAGGGCGCCGGCAAGGCGGTGGATTTGCTCGGCCGCAAGGATGGCTTCCTGGGCAATCCCAAGGTCAAAATCCCGCTGCCCAAAGGCCTCGAAGAAGCGGCCGGCATCATGCGCGGGCTGGGCATGGGAAAACAGGTCGATGAACTCGAAGTGGCCATGAACCGCGCCGCCGAGGCCGCGGTGCCGGAAGCCAAGGCGCTGCTGGTCAATGCGGTAAAACAGATGACGGTCGAAGACGCCAAAAAAATCCTGACCGGCGGCGACACCGCGGGGACCGACTTTTTCAAGGGCAAGACGGCGGCGCCGCTCACGACCAAATTTCTGCCGATCGTCAAAAAAGCCATCGCCAAGGTCAAACTGGCCGAAAAGTACGACCACTTCGCGGGCAAGGCATCCAAATTCGGGGTGATCAAGGAAGAAGACACCCACCTGGAAAATTACGTGACGCGGCGTGCCCTGGATGGCCTCTACCTGATGATAGGGGAAGAAGAAAAAGCGATACGCAAGGACCCGGTCGGCGCCGCCGGCAGCCTCGCGAAAAAGGTGTTCGGGGCGCTAGGCCAGTAAGCAGACGCGACGCCGGGCCGCGCGCCGCGCCCGGCAAACGCGCCGGCCACACGAAATGCGGCGCGCCGGGGTTCGGGTAAAATTTCGCTTCCTTCCGGTTTTCCCACGCCGCGCGCAGGCGGCGCCCAATTCCCTTGGACATGAATCGAGAACAGCGCGAGGCCGTGCGCTACCTGGACGGCCCGCTGCTGGTGCTGGCCGGCGCCGGTTCCGGCAAAACGCGCGTGATCACGCGCAAAATCGCCTACCTGGTCGAAACCTGCGGCATGGAGCCGCGCCACATCGCGGCCATCACCTTCACCAACAAGGCGGCGCGGGAAATGGCCGAGCGTGTGGCCAAACTGATGCCGGGCCGCCCGACCGGCGAACTGAACGTAAGCACCTTCCACGCGCTGGGCGTGCGCATCCTGCGCCAGGAAGCCAAATTTGCCGGACTCAAGCCGCGCTTTTCCATACTCGACGCGGCCGATGCGCAAGCCATCCTGGCCGACGTCGCCAAAGACGCCGACAAGGTACGCCTGCGTGCGCTCGCCACGCGCATTTCCAACTGGAAAAACGCGCAACTCACGCCGGAGCGAGCCGCCAAAGAGGCCGCCGACGCCCAGGATGCCGCCGCCGCCGTGGCCTACGCGGGCTACCAGCGCGCACTGGGGGCCTACCAGGCGGTGGATTTCGACGACCTGATCCGGCTGCCGGTGGATTTGTTCGAACAGCACGCCGAAGTGCGCGAACGCTGGCAGGGGCGTTTGCGCTACCTGCTGGTGGATGAATATCAGGACACCAACCACAGCCAGTACGCGCTGCTGCGCCTGCTGGCCGGCCCGCGCGCGGCATTCACGGCGGTGGGCGACGACGATCAGGCCATCTACGCCTGGCGCGGTGCCGACGTGGCCAATATCGCGAAACTGCAGACCGACTATCCGCGCCTCAAAGTCGTCAAACTGGAGCAGAACTACCGCTCCACGGGGCGCATCCTGGCCGCCGCCAACAGCCTGATTTCGCGCAACACCAAACTGTTCGAAAAGCGGTTGTGGTCGGAATTCGGCGCCGGCGCCGCGGTGCAGGTACGCGCCTGCCGCGACCCGGACGTGGAAGCCGAATGGGTGGCCATGGCGATTGCCGGGCACAAGTTCGAGCATCGCGGCAAACATTCCGATTACGCCGTGCTGTACCGCGGCAACTATCAGTCGCGTGCCATCGAGGCGGCGCTGCGGGAACAGAAAATTCCCTACATGGTGAGCGGCGGACAGTCGTTTTTCGACCGTGCCGAAATCAAGGATTTGATGGGCTATCTGCGCCTCATCGCGAATTCCGACGACGACCCGGCTTTCATCCGCGCGGTTACCACGCCGCGCCGCGGCATAGGCAGCGCCACGCTGGAAGCGCTCGGCCATTACGCGGCCGAACGGCGCATCAGCCTGTTCGCAGCCGTATTCGAAACCGGCCTCGCGCAGCGCATGGCCGCCAAACAGCTTGCGCCGCTCACCGAGTTCTGCAACTTTATCAACCGCATGGAATGGCGCGCCGGACGCGAAGCCGCGCGCGTGGTGATGGAAGACCTGCTCAAGGCGATCAGCTACGAAACCTGGCTGTTCGAATCCTGCCCGCCGCGCGAAGCCGAAACCAAGTGGGCCAATGTGCGCGATTTCGCCGATTGGCTGGGCCGCAAGGGCGAAGAAGAAAACCGCTCGCTGGTGGAACTGGCTCAATCGATCGCGTTGATTTCCATGCTCGACAAGAACCAGGCCGAACAGGACGCCGTCCAGCTCGCCACCCTGCACGCCGCCAAGGGCCTGGAGTTCAAGCACGTCTATCTGGTCGGCGTGGAAGAAGGCATATTGCCGCACCGCGAATCGGTGGAAACCGGCAAGCTCGAAGAAGAACGCCGCCTCATGTACGTGGGCGTCACCCGTGCCGAACGCACCCTCACCCTCACTTGCTGCGAGCGGCGCCCCATGGGCAAGGAAATCCGCCAGTGCGAGCCGTCGCGCTTCATTGCCGAACTGGGCGAGGACATTCAGCAACTGGGCAAGCCCGGCACGGCGACGCCGCAGGACCGCAAGGCCAACGTGGCGCGCCTGGCGCAATTGAA
>JAEUNN010000393.1 GCA_016791085.1 Rhodocyclaceae bacterium
TTGCTCAAGGAGCGCCGCACCACCCTGATTTCCGCCGCCGTAACCGGCAAGATCGACGTGCGCGATTTGCACGCTCTGGAGTCCACGTGAAATTCGAAACCTTTCAGGCTGGCGTTTGGATCCAGCGCTACCAGTACAAAAGCTTCGAGCCGGTGCCGGTCGATCATGCCTGGTGCTGGGAGGATGCGACCGTCAATACCCTGCTGGAGTCTGCCAACCGGGCCTTGGGCGAACTGAATGCGTTTTCGCTGATCGTGCCGGACGTCGATCTGTTCATAGAAATGCACGTGGTCAAGGAAGCGCAAACGTCCAGCCGCATCGAGGGCACGCAAACCGGCATGGACGAGGCCTTGATGCCGGAAAACCAGATACAGCCGGAAAAGCGCGACGATTGGCGCGAGGTGCACAACTACGTGGAGGCGGTAAACGCGGCCATCGCGGAATTGAAAACCTTGCCCCTGTCCAACCGGCTGTTGCGGCGCACCCACGAAATTCTGATGCAAGGCGTGCGCGGCGAGCACAAGCAGCCGGGCGAATTTCGCAGCAGCCAGAACTGGATAGGCGGGTCCAGCCTGACCGACGCGGTGTTCATTCCACCGCACCCGAGCAGCGTGCCAGCACTGATGAGCGACCTGGAAAAGTTCTGGCACGACCAGACCATTACGGTCCCGCACCTGATACGTCTGGCCATCAGCCATTACCAGTTTGAAACCATACACCCCTTCCTGGATGGCAACGGGCGCATCGGGCGCCTGCTGGTGCCGCTCTATCTGGTGAGCCACGGCCTGCTGGAAAAGCCCTCGCTGTACCTGTCGGACTTTTTCGAGCGCAATCGGGCGAGCTATTACGACGCGCTGATGCGCGTGCGCGTGTCCAACGACATGCTACATTGGGTGCGTTTTTTTCTGCAGGGCGTGGCGGAAACGGCAACGAAAGGAAGGAACGTATTCCAGAAAATCCTGGCCCTGCGCACCCAGGTCGAACATCAAGTGCTGGGGCTGGGCAAACGCGCACCGAACGCCCGGCAGGCGCTGAATTTGCTGTACCGCAAACCCATCATCAACGCCACGGAACTGGAGCGCAGCCTGGAAATCAGCCATCCGACGGCCAATGCCCTGTTGAACGACTTCCGCCGGCTTGGGCTGCTGCGGGAAGTAACCGGCGCCGAAAGGCACCGCATGTATGTATTCGAACCTTACCTTGACTTGTTCCTAAGGTAAGGGAAATGCGTTTTCCTTTCCTTAGGCCAAGGCTAAGGAAAGGAAAATCCAAATCCGGCATAACAACAAGCATCGCACCAGCCATGTCCAGCCTGCACCAGGAACAGCATTTCGAGACCGCAATTTGCGAATATCTGGGCGCGCACGGCTGGTTGTACGCGCAGGGCGATGCCGCACTGTACGACCGCCAGAATGCGCTCTTCCTGCCCGACCTGCTTGAATGGCTCGCGGCCACCCAGCCGGAAAGCCTGGAAAAGCTGCACAAAACCCACGGCGCGGGGCTGAACAAACTGCTCGCGGAGCGGGTGCGCAAAGTGGCGAACGAGCGCGGCACGCTGGAGCTGCTGCGCCGCGGTGTGGAAATGCTGGGTTTGAAGCAGCCGCTGGATATGGCCCAATTCAGGCCTGCGCTGGCGATAAACCCGCAAATCCGGCAGCGTTACGCCGCCAACCGCCTGCGAGTGCTGCGTCAGGTCCATCATTCGCTCAATGACACCAGCGCGTCCGTGGACCTGGTGTTATTCCTGAACGGCCTGCCGGTTGCAACGGCGGAACTGAAATCCGACTTCACGCAAAGCGTGGGCGACGCGGTCGACCAGTACCGCTACGACCGCAATCCGGCCCCCAAGGGCGGTCTGGTGGAACCGCTGCTGTCCTTCCCGGGCGGGGCGCTGGTGCATTTCGCCGTGAGCCAGTCCGAAGTCATGATGAGCACGCGGCTGGCCGGACTGGATACGCGCTTTCTGCCCTTCAACCGGGGCAATCAGGGTGCGGCTGGCAATGCGCCCAACCCGGAGGGCTATGCAACGGCTTACCTGTGGCAGGAGGTGTGGGCGCGCGATAGCTGGCTGGAGATTTTGGGTCGCTACCTGATAGGCAAACGCAACGGAAAAAAACAACTGCAAAGCCTGATTTTCCCGCGCTACCACCAGTTGGACGCCACGCGCAAACTGGTGGCCGGCCTGCGCGCGAACGGGGCCGGTAGCCGCTATCTGATCCAGCATTCGGCCGGTTCCGGCAAAACCAACTCCATCGCCTGGACCGCGCATTTCCTGGCTGACCTGCACGACGACGCACACTCGAAGCTATTCGATTCCGTGCTGGTGGTATCCGACCGCAATGTGCTGGACGCCCAGTTGCGCGAGGCCATGTTCGATTTCGAGCGAACCACCGGCGTAGTGGCCAGCATTAGCGACGAACACGGCAGCAAAAGCGCTCAGTTGGGCCAGGCATTGAAGGACGGCAAGAAAATCATCGTCTGTACCATCCAGACCTTTCCTTTCGCCCTAGACACCGTGCAGGAACTGGCGGCCACCGAGGGCAAAAAATTTGCCGTGATCGCCGACGAAGCCCACTCATCCCAAACCGGCGAGGCCGCGGCCAAACTGAAGCTGGTGCTGTCGGTGGAGGACATGGCCGACCTTCAGGATGGTGGCGAAGTAAGCGTGGAAGACCTGCTGGCGGCTCAAATGGCGGCCAAGGCCGGCAACAAGGGCCTGACTTACGTGGCATTTACGGCCACGCCGAAGGGCAAAACGCTGGAACTATTCGGGCACAAAAACGCGGACGGCCTGCCCGAACCGTTTCACGTCTATTCCATGCGTCAGGCCATAGAAGAAGGTTTTATCCTCGACGTGTTGCAGAACTATACGACCTACAAGCTGGCCTTCAAACTGGCTCACGAGGGGAAGGCATACGACGACCAACAGGTGGAAAAAAGTGCTGCGCTCAAGGGCATCATGCAATGGGTGCGGCTAAATCCGTACAACATCGGCCAGAAAGTTCGCGTGGTGGTCGAGCACTACCGCGAGAACGTACAGCCGTTGCTGGAGGGCGCGGCCAAGGCCATGGTGGTTACCAGCAGCCGCAAGGAAGCCGTGCGCTGGAAAAAGGCCATGACCGAATACATCGCCAAACAAGGCTACAGCCTGGGCGTGCTGGCGGCATTTTCCGGCGAAGTGGCGGCCGACCCTGACGGCTATCCAGAACCTGTCACCGAAACCAGCAAGCTATTGAATCCCGATCTCAAGGGGCGCGACATACGGGAGGTTTTCAAAGGGCCGGACCATCACCTGCTGCTGGTGGCCAACAAGTTCCAGACCGGCTTCGACCAGCCGCTGCTTTGCGGCATGTACGTGGACAAGCGCCTGGCCGGCCTGCAGGCCGTGCAAACTCTGTCGCGCCTGAACCGCGCCCATCCCGGCAAGGACACTACCTACATCCTGGACTTCGTGAACGATGCGCAGGAAGTGCTGGCTGCGTTCAAAACCTATTACGCCACGGCGGCCATGGAAGCCACGACCGACCCGCACCGCGTCTTTGACCTGCGCGCCAAGTTGGACGCCACCGGCTTTTACGACGACTGCGAGGTGGATAGGCTGGTCAAGGTGGAAATGGACGCCAAAGGTACGCAGCAGCAGCTTTCCGCCGCCATCGCCCCGGCGGCCGACCGCCTGCTCAAGCGCTACAAGGAAGCGCGCGCCGAGAAAATTTCCGCCGACGAAAGGCATGACGCCCAAGCGGCGCTGGCGGCCAGGGACAAGATGGACGCACTACTGCTATTCAAGGGCGACTTGGGCGCCTATGTGCGGCTATATGCCTTTCTGTCGCAGATTTTCGACTATGGCGACACGGATATCGAGAAGCGCTTCCTGTTTTTCAGGCGCCTCATGCCGCTGCTGGATTTCGGCCGCGAGCGCGAGCAGGTGGACCTGTCCAAGGTGGTACTCACCCACCACATCCTGAAGAACAAAGGCAAGCAAACCCTGGGTTTGAGCGACGGCGAATACCCGAAACTGCAGCCCATGGATGGTGCCGGCAGCGGTGCCATGCAGGAAAAACAAACCGCCTATCTGAGCGAAATCATCCAGAAGGTGAACACCCTGTTCGAGGGCGAATTGACCGACGACGACCAACTTACCTACGTGAACGGCGTGCTCAAGAACAAGCTGCTGGAAAATCGGACGCTGCTGCTGCAGGCCACCAGCAACACCAAGGAACAGTTCGGCAACTCTCCCGACCTGAAGGATGCCATCCTGACCGCCATCATGGATGCATTCGACGCGCACACGTCCATGAGTACGCAAGCACTCGGTTCCGAGCGTATCCGCGAAGGACTCAAAGAAGTGCTGCTGGGGCCGGCGATGTTGTACGAAGCCTTGCGGGCGAGGTCGGCGGGCGTGGCCCGGTGAGCACGGTGGGGTAATCGACACGCCCGGTCGCCGCCGACCCCAGGTCGCCCGCCCCGCAGGCCGCACCTACGCCGCCGATGCCGCCGCCTGTTGCCGCAGCCAGCCCAGCAGCGCCGCAACCGCCGGGCGCGTGGCGTGGCGGGCCGGATAGACTGCGTAGTGGGCCTGCACCTTGATGCAGCGCGCCACGCCGAACAACGGAACAAGTTTGCGTTCGGCAATGTGGCCGGCCGCGATAATGGCGCCATCGAGCGCCACGCTCAACCCTTAAGTTGCCGCGTCCAGCGACATCCGGGGACGGCCGTAGCGCAAGGTATGGCACCGCGGGGCACGCTGGTCCGTGTAAGCCGCAAACCGGTCGGACGACTGGACGACGCTCACGGCGCTCTGTATGAGCGGCACTTCGGCCAAGCCCGCCATGCTCGTGAGTTGGTAACGCTCGATGAATGTATCCAGCCGGCCGGCCTGGCAGTTCCTTCTCTCGACGCAGGAGCCCTGCCGACCCTGCACGATCGCTACGGTAGAAGCCGACGCGCCTTGCCGGCCCGCATCAAGGCCTGGCTCGGATAACGCTCGTTTCTCGGGCGGGTCGAACCCAGGTGTGCGCGAATGGCGCCAGCCATCCCGCCGACTGGCACAGCCTGCACCGGCCGGCGACACCGACAGGCTGACCGGGCCGACCTGCCTGCCGGCAGCTTGGCAAGCTTGGCAGCACCGAGGCATAGTCGCGCCGCCTGCGCGGGACGCAATAGCGCCCTCGCTTGTGGCCCTTTATCGACGCATCGAAACAGCTGACCGGGACGGCACGCTGAACATGCACCGGCGCCTCCGGCACAAGCTGGATCGAACCGCCGGCCGGTCAGGAATTTGCCCGCCCCAACGCGCACCGCGCCGCATCGGACTGGTGCCGGCCAAGCGCTGACGG
Organism: Rhodocyclaceae bacterium; assembly: GCA_016791085.1. Lineage (GTDB taxonomy): Bacteria > Pseudomonadota > Gammaproteobacteria > Burkholderiales > Rhodocyclaceae > JAEUNM01. The sequence goes on from JAEUNN010000393.1 coordinate 5,337, forward strand.
GTTCGTCACCGGCCGCTCGCAGAGTGCAATCCGCGGGCGCCGATTGCCGCGCCGGCCGCAAGTGCCGATCGGGCGCGGGTGCCCCCCTACGCGAGCGCCGGTCCCGATTACCAGTTGGCTTCGCGTTCCGGTGCCGCGGAAATGCGATGTATCGACAGGTCGGCGCCCACGCTTTCTTCTTCGGGCGACAGGCGCAGGCCCAAGCTCGCGCGCAGCACCCCATACACCACGAAACCGCCCAGCAGCGCCCACACCACGCCTATGAAAGTGCCCAAAGCCTGGGCGCCCAAACTTACGCCGCCCAGTCCGCCCAAGGCGGGCAGTCCGAACAGGCCGCAGGCCACGCCGCCCCAGGCGCCGCACAGGCCGTGCAGCGGCCACACGCCCAGCACGTCGTCCACTTTCCAGCGGTTCTGCGTGAGCGTGAATAGCTGGACGAATATCGCCGCGGCGACGCCGCCGACCACCAGCGCGCCGGCCGGGTGCATCACGTCCGAGCCCGCGCACACGGCCACCAGCCCTGCGAGCGGTCCGTTGTAGGCAAAGCCGGGGTCGTTACGGCCCATCAGCACCGCCACCAGCGTGCCGCCCGCCATGGCCATGAGCGAATTGACCGCCACCAGACCGGACAATTTGTCCAGCGTTTGCGCGCTCATGACATTGAAGCCGAACCAGCCCACGGTAAGCACCCAAGCGCCCAGTGCCAGAAAAGGGATGCTGGAAGGCGGATGCGCGCTCATGCCGCCATCCTTGCGGTAGCGGTTACGCCGCGGTCCCAGCAGCAGTACCGCGGCCAGACCTATCCAGCCGCCGACGGCATGCACCACCACGCTGCCTGCGAAGTCGTGAAATTCCGCGCCGGTCAGGCCCTTGATCCACTCCTGCACGCCGAAGCGCTGATTCCAGGCGATGCCCTCGAACATCGGGTAGAAAAACCCGACCAGCACGGCGGTCGCAATCAATTGCGGCCCGAAGCGCGCGCGCTCGGCAATGCCGCCCGACACGATGGCGGGTATGGCCGCCGCGAAAGTCAGCAGGAAGAAAAATTTGACCAGTTCATAGCCGTTCTTGGCCGCCAGCGTTTCCGCCCCGACCATGAAGCTGGTGCCATAGGCGACGCCATAGCCGACGAAAAAATAGACGATCGTGGATACCGCGAAATCCACCAGAATTTTGACCAGCGCGTTGACCTGGTTCTTCTGCCTGACCGTGCCCAGTTCCAGAAACGCAAAGCCGGAATGCATGGCCAGCACCATGATCGCGCCCAGCAATATGAATAGCGCATCGGCGCCGTATTTGAACTGATCCGACATCCCCCCACTCCCCTAGTATGAGCCGGCGCGCC
>JAEUNN010000480.1 GCA_016791085.1 Rhodocyclaceae bacterium
GAAAGGATAGGCGTCGTTCCAATGCCCGCCGGGCTTGTGCCGCTTATCGACCATGATGATGCGGGCATCGGATTCGCCAAGTAGCGTATCCACGAAAGCCATGGCCGTGGCCCCGGCTCCCACGACAAGATAGTCGGTTTCAATGCTGTCGGTGTGCATGCTGAACCTCGATCGTTTCGGCCAGGCAGGGCCTCGCATTGGTCGCCAGTCTGATGCCCGGATGCAAGCACCAAACAAACTGTTAAACGGCAGTATAGGCATGGCGATGAAATCGCGCGCCGACACTTGGGTGCGGTGCCAGGAAATGCACGCGCCTACGATCCGGCATCAATGCACGCACGCGCGCCTGGCCGGACCAATGACATGCTCATTACGCGCCGCGGGGCTGTCGGCGGGAGTAGGGGCGCCGCGGCTGGCGGCAGGGATGCCGGCGCAAGCGCGGCCGAATTCGGGGCGGCCCTGCGGCGCGCGGCTGCAACGCGCAGCTGAAAATTGCCGTGGCGCGACGCCGTTGCGCCGCGCCGGCGCGGCTTGGCGCGTCAGACGGTGAAGCGCCCGACCTGGTCGTTCAGTTCGCCGGCCAGGCCTTCCAGGCGATTTGCCAGCGTATTGGTTTCGTCCACGGTGGCGCGGTTGTCCTGCGCCATGCGGGCGATGCGTTCGACATGGCGCGCGATGTCGTGCGTGGTGGCGGTCTGTTCGCGCACCGATTCGGAAATGCCGACTATGCCGCGTGCCGCGGATTGCGCCAGGTTGCCGGCCGTGGCCATGCCCGATGCCACAACGCGCAGGTCGGCCAGGCCGCCGTCCAGCGATACGCGGCCCTTGCTGATGGCCGCATCGACCTGACCGGAACGTTCCGTGAGCGTGCTCGTGACGCGGTCTATTTCGCCGGCCGCGGTGGTGGATTTTTCGGCCAGCTTCCGCACTTCGTCGGCCACCACGGCAAAACCGCGTCCGGATTCGCCGGCACGCGCGGCTTCGATGGCGGCATTGAGCGCGAGCAGGTTGGTCTGATCGGCAATTTCCTTGACCTGTTGCGTCATGGCGGTAATGGTGCTCACGCTATCCACGAAAGCCCCGACCGATTGCGCGATCATGTCCACTTCGCCGTGCACGTGCTGTAGTTCGCCGACCACGCGCGCCAGTTCGTGATTGCCGCGCTTGGCCTGCTCCAGACTATGTTCGGCTTCGCGGCGCGCGCCTTCCGCCGCATCGGCCACCGACGCTATGCTCACGGCAAGTTGTTCGATGGCGCCGGCCGTGCCCGAAGCCGCGTCACTTTGCGCGTGCGAGGCCTGACTGACGGTTTGCGCCGACCCGGCAAGTTTGCGGCTGGATTCGGATACCGACGCGGCCGCGGCCGCGGTGGCGCGTATCATGACCTGCAGGCGCTCCAGAAAACCGTTGAAGCGCGCCGCGACGCGGCCGATTTCATCGCGCCCCTTGACCGGTATGCGATAGGTCAGGTTGCCCTGGCCGCTGGACAGTTCGCCCAGCGAATTTTCCAGTTCGGCCAGCGGTGTTCCGACCAGCCGGCGTGTGAGCGCCCACAGCACGATGGAAATCGCCAATACCAGCACGACCGCGGATATGCCCATGGTGGCGGCGGCGTATTGCGAGGTGCGCAAAAATTCGTCCGTGTATCCGCTCGCCGCGACCAGCCATTGGCGCGGCGCATATTCGGCATAGGCCAGCAGTTTGGCGCGCGGCGAGGTTTCGTCCGGGTTCTGCCACTGATACTCGAGGCGGCCGCTGCGCCTGGCCTGCATTTCGCGGAAAATTTCCAGGCCGTCGGCGCTTTTTGTGCCCAGCACGTTCTTGCCTTCCAGCCCCGGATGCAGCACTAACGCGCCGCCGTTCTGCGCGCGGCCATCCATGATGAACACATAGCCGGTTTCGCCTACCGCGGTCTTGCGCAGCGAATCCTTGAGTGCCGCCAGTTGCTCGCTTACCTCCAGTCCGACGTACAGCACGCCTATCACTTCTCCGCCCGGGCTTTTGATCGGGTCGTAGCGCGTGATGAAGTCGCGGCCGAACAATACCGCCGGGCCCGTATACGCCTCGCCGGCCAGCAATCTGGCATAGCCGGGATGGTCGCGCGCGAGCCGCGTGCCGACCGCGCGTTCGCCCTTTTCGTTCTTGACCGAGGTGGCGATGCGCACGAAATCGTCGCCGTCGCGCGCAAATATCGTCGCCGTCACTCCGGTCGCGGCGGTGAAATGATCGACGCGCGAAAAATCGTTATTGACCACTTTGCCCTGGTTGCGCAGCAAAGGCGCGCTGGCCGCGCCACTGGCGGCGCGCGTGCCGGGTTCGAGCGTGAACTCGCCGGAAAATTCGGCCGCGAAGGCGCGCGCGAGCGGCAGCACGCCTTGCGCAAGGCTTTGATCGAATGCCGCGATGGCATTGTTCAGTCCGCTTGCGCGTTGCTCCAGCAGGCGCAGGCCCAGTTCTTTTTCATACTTTTGCGACGACGCCGCGAACAGCGCGACGGCTATGGTCATCAGTACCACCACTGCGGCACTTGCCGCGGCCGCAAGGCGTACGGCGATGGGCAGATTGCGCAGGCTGCTCATATTGGAGTGGCTCCGGTCCTGGGTTCCGCGCAGCGCGCTGGATGGTCGATTCGGTTAGCGGCCTCGCGCCACGCGCAGGCCACGGCTGCCGGCAGGGTGGCGGGGCAAATGCCGTCTGCTCGCCAACTATGGGCTGGCGACCGCGCCGGGTGCTCGCGTGAACGGCGCGCGTACGACGGACTTTAGCCGGCGCCGCCCTGCGTCGAAGCGGCGCGGAGCATGCATCGCCGCGCCCTGGCGGTGCCGGCCGCGTGTCGTCCGCATTCGCGATTTCGCCCATATCGACAGCGAGCTTTCTGCATGCGCTTCCCAGGCCGGGCGGACGCAGCTAGCATGACGGTTCCGTCGCTTCATCACCTCACCAGCAAGGGAGCCAGCATGGCCAGCCAGAAGATCGGATATTTCATCGGCAGTTTGTCTTCCACGTCCATCAATCGCCTGCTCGCCAAGGCCTTGATACGCCTCGCGCCACCCGAAATGGAATTCGTCGAAATTCCGATCAAGGACCTGCCGCTCTACAGCCAGGATTACGACGC
>JAEUNN010000519.1 GCA_016791085.1 Rhodocyclaceae bacterium
TTGATGCCCACCAGCACGTCGAACTGACCGAGGCGCAGGTCGCGGATAATTTCCACGCGCTCCACGGTGTCGATGTCGGAATGCAGGTAGCGTACGCGCACGCCGTTTTCGGCCAGATATTCGGTAAGTTGTTCGGCCATGCGTTTGGTAAGCACGGTTACCAGCACGCGCTCGCCGGCCTGTGTGCGCAGGCGGATTTCGCCCAGCAGATCGTCCACCTGATGGGTGGCCGGACGCAGTTCCAGCACCGGATCGACCAGGCCGGTCGGGCGCACCAGCTGTTCGACCACCTGGCCCTGATGTTCGCGCTCGTAATCGGCCGGGGTGGCGGAAACGAACACCGTCTGCGGCATCAGGCGCTCGAATTCCTCGAATTTGAGCGGCCGGTTATCCAGCGCCGAAGGCAGCCGGAAGCCGTATTCGACGAGATTTTCCTTGCGCGAGCGGTCACCCCGGTACATGCCGCCCAACTGCGGAATGGTGACGTGCGATTCATCCACGAACAACAGCGCGTCGGGCGGCAAATAGTCGATCAGCGTGGGCGGCGCCTCACCCGCCGCACGCCCCGACAGATGGCGCGAATAGTTTTCGATACCCTTGCAGAAACCCAATTCATTGAGCATTTCGAGGTCGAAGCGCGTGCGCTGTTCGATGCGCTGCGCCTCCACCAGTTTGCCCTCGCGCTGGAACTGTTCCGCGCGCACCACCAGTTCCTGCTTGATCGCGTCGATTGCGCGCAGCACGGTGGCGCGCGGCGTCACATAGTGGCTGCCCGGGAACACCGTGAAGCGCACCAGCCGCTGGCGCTGATGGCCGGTCAGCGGATCGAACAGCACGAGCGCTTCGACGGCATCGTCGAACAAGGTGACACGCAGCGCGAATTCCGCGTTCTCGGCCGGAAAGATATCGATCACATCGCCGCGCACACGGAACGTACCACGCCGGAAATCCAGTTCGGCGCGCTCGTACTGCATGGCGACCAGGCGCCGTATGATGTCGCGCTGGCCGATAGGCTCATGCTCGCGCAGGTGCAGCACCATGCTGTGGTAATCGACCGGATCGCCGATGCCGTAAATGGCCGACACCGTGCACACGATGACGCAGTCGCGCCGCTCGAGCAGGCTTTTGGTGGCGGAAAGCCGCATCTGTTCGATGTGTTCGTTGATCGAAGAATCTTTCTCGATGAACAGATCGCGCGCCGGCACATAGGCTTCGGGCTGGTAATAGTCGTAATAGGAAACGAAATACTCGACGGCGTTTTCAGGGAAGAACTCGCGGAACTCGGCGTACAGTTGCGCCGCCAGCGTCTTGTTGGGCGCCAGCACCAGGGCCGGCCGCCCGAGTTGCGCGATCACGTTGGCCATCGTGAACGTTTTGCCCGATCCGGTCACGCCCAGCAAGGTCTGGTACATGAGGCCGTCGCGTATGCCTTCGACCAGCAGCTGTATGGCGGCGGGTTGATCGCCGGCCGGCACGAACGGCAAAAACAGGCGGAACGGGCTGTCTGGATAGCTCTGGTAGGCGCTGCCTGCGGCCGAATCGGACATGCTAGACTGGGAGGTTTCCTGAAAATCCGGGGTGCTGGAGCAGGCGCGGGTGCCGGCCTGCTGCGCTCCATTATTCCCGAAAAGCGGACCGGACGGTGTGCCGGTCCCGATCCCAACCTGCATGCGACGGAGCGGACATGAGTTCTTCCCTATTTCGCGCGGTGGAAATGGCGCCGCGCGACCCCATACTCGGCCTGACTGAAGGCTTCAATGCCGACACGCGCGCGACCAAGGTGAACCTTGGCGTCGGCGTGTATTACGACGACGGCGGAAAAATTCCCCTGCTCGCCGCCGTCAAAAGCGCCGAGGCGGCACGTGTCGCTGCAGCGCCGCCGCGCGGCTACCAGGCCATAGAAGGCCTGTCGGCCTATAACCAGGCCGTGCAGAACCTGCTGTTCGGCGCGAGCGCGCTCGCCAGCGACGGCAGCGTGGTCACCGTGGAAGCCCTGGGCGGCACCGGCGCGCTCAAGGTCGGAGCGGATTTCCTCAAGCGCCTGCTGCCCGAGGCCGGCGTACATATCAGCGACCCGAGCTGGGAAAACCACCGTGCGCTGTTCGAAGCCGCGGGATTCAAGGTCGAAGCCTATCCGTATTACGACGCCGCCACCAAAGGCGTGAATTTCGCGGCCATGGCCGAACGCCTGAACAGCTTGCCGGCCGGCTCCATCATCGTGCTGCACGCCTGCTGCCACAACCCGACCGGCGCCGACCTGTCCGCCGACGAGTGGCGTGAAGTGGTCGGCATCTGCCAGGCACGCGGCCTCGTGCCTTTCCTCGACATGGCCTACCAGGGCTTCGCCGACGGCATAGACGCCGACGCCGTGGCGGTGCGCCTGTTCGCCGCCTCGGGCATGCAGTTCTTCATTTCCAGTTCGTTCTCGAAATCGTTCTCGCTCTACGGCGAGCGCGTGGGCGCCCTGTCCATCGTGACCAGCGCCAAAGAAGAAGCACAGCGGGTGCTCAGTCAGGTGAAGCGCGTCGTGCGCACGAATTACTCGAACCCGCCCACCCATGGCGGTGCCATCGTGGCCGCCGTGCTGTCCGACGCCGCACTGCGCAAGCAGTGGGAGGACGAACTGGCCGGCATGCGCACGCGCATACGCGCGATGCGCGAAGGTCTGGTCGAAAGACTGGCGGCGCAACAAGCCAAGCAGGATTTTTCTTTCGTGACGCGCCAGCGCGGCATGTTTTCCTATACCGGCCTGAGCGCCGAACAGGTGGAACGCCTGCGCAGCGAATTCGGCATCTATGCGGTCGGCACCGGCCGCATTTGCGTGGCCGCGCTCAATACGCGCAACCTCGACTACGTCGCCACGGCCATCGCAGCCGTACTTTAGGCGCTGCACCGTCGTCCGCCCCGCGCCCGCGGGGCGGGACCTGCCGCATCAGCGCGCGAGGGCTCCGGCACGCAGCTGCGGTGCCGCCGCCGTGCCGGTTATGCGCACCGGCGCACGCACCACGGTGGCCGACCCATGCAGCACGACATCCATCTGACCGTTAAGGGCGGCTTTTTCACCCGCACCCAAGGTGAGCGCGCCGCCGGCCGTAAACATGCCCGAATCGAGCTTAAGGTCGTCCAGCCGGACGCCTGCGCTGGTGACCCGCACACGCCCCTTCAAGGTATCGAAATTGGTCGAACCGCCGCCCGTATAGGCTGCGGAGGTATTGCGCAGGGAATTCATCAGATCGAATTTATCCAGCACCCCGTCGTCGATCGCAAAGCTCCCTTCGACCACGCACTGCGGAACCAGCGCCGCCAGCGTATCCGCCGTACCACGCAGCGCGAGCTTCAGATTGAGCGCCCCGCTCACCTGCACGCCAGGTTTGAATACCTGCAGGAATTTGCGCGCATCCAGGCGCGAGGACGTGAATTCGCCGGCAACCACCGCGTTGTTTTGCGACCAGCCCATGCCCAGCCGGCCATCCAGGAAGCCGCCGAAAGCGCGCAGTTCGAAATGCGAAATGTCCAGATTGTTCGGTGTCAGCCGGCCCTGTGCATGAACGCTATCTGCCGTGAGCGCCGGCAGCCCGGGCGCCTGCCAGCTGTTGCCTTTCATTTCCAGGTCCCAGCCTTTGTCTTTCAGCCGGGCGGAAATCGACAGGCCCTTGTCCTCGGACTGCAGTTCGATATGGTCGGGAACCCCATCCGGATTGAGTTTGGCGACGCCATTAAGCCCCGTCAATTTGCCGCCCAATAATTCCAGCGTGGTTTGCGCCAGGGTGACCGATTCGATTTTCACCCAGCGCGACGCCCAGTTGGTTTCGACATTCAGCGGCAAGGTCGCGAAATGCTGCGCATCCAGCACCGTACCTTCCATGCGCGCTTCGCGGATCACCTTGCGTTCGCGGAACAGACTGAAAGGCTCGGGCACCAGAAATACGCGCGCAACCTTAAGCTCGCCGTTTGGCCCCACGCGCACGCCTTCCAGCGACAGACTGGGCGGCAGCAGCCAAGGTTTGACTGCGCTCACCTTGACCGGCTGGTTCAGCAATTCGGTGCCCAGCTTTTCGATGCGGGGAATTTCCCGGTCGTAGGGATAGAAGCCCAATACCGCCCCGGCGGCACCGATCACAAGCAGCAGCACCAGCACGACGCGGCGCACAGGCCGCGGCCGCCGCGCGCGCAAGCTCGCGGCGGTTACCGGCTCGGCCGGAGCGGCTTCCTTGATTTCCGGCCGCTTCGCGCCGCTCAGATCGGCCCACCAGACGCGCAACTTGTCCAGGCCCTTGGGTTCCGGCTGCTTGTCCTGGGCCTGTGCGGCCTCGCGCGCTTCTTCCAGCGCACGGCGGAATTCCGAACGCCGTGCTTCGCGCACCGCCGGATCTTCGGGCGGGGCGGATTGTTCGAAATCCGGCAATTCCGAGGCGAAATCCTCGATGGCCGTCACAGGCTTTGCCTGCTTCGCGGCGGCCGCCCGGGCCGGCGCCTTGGAGGTGGAAAAATCCATCAACTCCTGTTCGCCCAGATCGAAAGACTCGATCTCGAATACCGCCGAGCCCTGCGGTACGACCGGCTCTTCGGGAGCACCCTGATCGCCGCCGACGCGCTTGATGAGGCCGCGCATTTCCAGTTCGCCTATCAGGGCCTCGGCCGTGCCCTTGTCCGGGAAGCGGTGCGCAATTTCTTCGACCGTGGTCTGCCCATCGATCATGATCAGTACCGAACGCAGGTTGCGCTGGACGATGCTGCGCTGCTCCACGGCGTCCTCGCCCGCTGGGGTCTTGCAGAAAATCGTGTGTTTATCCATGTTACGCAGGCGTCCGTAGTGCCGTGGCCGGCATCATAAATCGAAAGCGCAGTGCCGCGCATCGCGCAATGGTGTGGGGCCATTGCCGCACTGCATTCAAAATAGGCTGCCGCTCCCGGCGCGCAGCGGCGCAAATCGCGCAGCGGTTCAAGCGTTGACGCTTGATTTCACTTCCCATATACTAGCGGGCTCTTCCCCGATAGCTCAGTCGGTAGAGCGACGGACTGTTAATCCGCAGGTCGCTGGTTCGAGCCCAGCTCGGGGAGCCAAACAGACGAAGGACCGGTGCGATGCACCGGTCTTTTTTCTTTGGCCCGCCTCCGCTTTGACTTTACGTCCGACAGGCCCTGTCTGCGCGCCGATTTTGCGCGCCCGGTCCGGCCGAACGGCCATACCGCACCGGCCGGGCCCGCGCTCAGTCGCGCACCCTGAGCACGATTTTCCCGATGTGCTGGCTGGATTCCATAAGTTCATGCGCCGCGCAGGCATCCGCCAGCGGAAATTCCGCGTGCAGATGCGGCAACAGGCGTCCTTCGTTCCAGTGCGGCCAGATTTCGCGCCACAGCGCGTCGCGCAGCGCGGTTTTGTCGGCAACGCTGCGCGGGCGCATGGTCGAGCCGGTAATTGCGAGGCGTTTCAGCAGCACCGGCAAAAAATCGAATTCCGTCCGGCTGCCCTGCAGGAAAGCAATGATCACCACGCGCCCGTCCTGGCGCAGCACCGCAAGGTTTTTCTGCATGTAGGGCGCGCCCACCATGTCGAGCACCACATCCACGCCGCTGCCGGCGGTCAGTTCTTTCACGCGCGCGGCGAAATCTTCCTGCTTGTAGTCGATCGCGTACTCGGCGCCGAAAGCCGTGCAGAACGCGGCTTTTTCGGGACTGCCCACGGTAACCATGGGCAGCGCCCCGACATGGCGCGCGAGCTGTATCGCCGTGAGCCCTATGCCGCTCGATCCGCCATGTATGAGCAGGCGCTCGCCGGCCTTGAGCCGGCCCAGGTCGATCAGATTGGCCCAAACCGTAAACCAGGTTTCCGGCAGTGCCGCGGCACATCGCATGCTCACGCCGTCAGGCAGGGGCAGGGCATGGCCGGCCGGCGCGACACAAAATTCCGCATAGCCGCCGCCCGGTACGAGCGCACAGACTGCGTCGCCCGGCTGCCAGGCATCGACTCCCGGCCCCAGCGCCGC
>JAEUNN010000528.1 GCA_016791085.1 Rhodocyclaceae bacterium
AATTTTCCGAATGGCCCGACCGACACCAGCCCCGGCCTGAACCTCGCCGTGCCGGGCACGACCACGGGCAAATACACGTTCACGGTGGCCGTCCAGAACACCGCGACGCCGCCCACATTCACGATTACGGCCACGGCTGCCGGCAGCCAGACCAGCGACGGCAATCTGACGCTGGATCAGGCCGGAACCAAAACTCCTGCGAACAAATGGTGAAACCATGAGCACGACAGTCCGGCGCAATCGCGGCTTCACCCTGGTAGAACTGATGGCGACGTTGGTCGTGGCCGGCATACTGGTTACGGTGGCCGTGCCGGCGCTGGGCACCTTGATCGAGAACCAGCGCATCAAGACGGCCTCGTTCGACCTGTATTCCGCCTTGAGCTACGCGCGCAGCGAAGCCGTCAAGCGCAACGGCAATATCGTGCTGGCGGCGGGCGCAAGTTCCGGCGGCAGCTGGAGTTCGGGCTGGCGCGTGGTGGACGGGTCGAATACCGTGCTGCGCAGTTGGTCCGGCGTGCCGTCCAGCCTTGCGGTCAGCGAACTGGGTAGTGCCACCACGATTACTTTCACGCGTGACGGCCGGCCGCCGGTCGGAAGCGCTCAGGCGCGTTTCCAGCTGGGCGCCAGCGACTCCACGCGCACGGTGGCGAGCCGCTGCATACAGGTCGATCTGAGCGGCCGGCCCTCGACCCAGGCCGGGGGCTGCTCGTGACCCCATCGCGTGCCTGTTCGCGGCGGCAGCGCGGCGTCACGCTGATCGAAGTGCTCGTCACGCTGGTGCTGCTGCTGGTCGGCCTGCTCGGTCTGGCGGCGCTGCAGAACCGCGCGCAAATGCTGGAAACCGAGTCTTACCAGCGCGAGCAGGCGCTGGTGCTGATGCGCGACATCGTGAGCCGCATCAACGCCAATCGTTCGAATGCCGCGTCCTATGTGACCGGCGGCGCGCTGGGTACCAGTTCCACCAAGGACTGCAGCGCACCCGCGAATATGGCCGACACCGACCTGTGCCAGTGGGATTCCTTGCTCAAGGGCGCGGCCGAAACGCTGAACGGCAACCGCGTGGGCGTCATGATAGGTGCGCGCGGATGCGTGTCCAGCCCGGCCACGGACCAATATCTGGTGCAGGTGGTTTGGCAGGGCCTGGTGGCCACGGCCGCGCCGCCGGGTTCGGTGGATTGCGGTTCCGGCCTGTACGGCAGTGAAACTTACCGGCGCGCGGTCACCTCGGTCGTGCAGATCGGCATATTGAGTCCCTGAGCCATGCCTGCCCCGCATTATCACTTTGTGCATGCGCCCGCAACGGCGCGGAGCCGCCGACGCGCGTCCACGGCCGCGCAGCGGCAGCGCGGTCTGTCCTTGATCGAACTGATGGTGGCGATCACCATCAGTCTGCTGCTGCTGACCGGACTGACTTCGATCTATCTGAGCAATAGCCGCAGCCGTGCCGAACTCGACAAGACCACGCGTCAGATCGAGAACGGCCGCTATGCCACGGCACTATTGGCGGATGACGTGCGGCATTCGGGGTTTTACGGCCCGATGACCACGGCGCCCAGCCTGCCCGGCACCGTCACGGCCCTGCCGGACCCCTGTTACACCGCCATAGACGGCAGCGCCGACGACATCCGGTCGGCGCTCGGTCTGCCGCTGCAGGGCTATGCCGGTGCCGCGACCGCGTCGGCGCTGGATGCCAAACCCATGACCTGCGTGAAGTCCGCGTCGGCCGGCTACAAGCCCGGCACCGCGGTGCTGGTGGTGCGCCGCATCGCCACCACGGCAGGCATTTCAGCCGGCAATTACAACATGCAGGTCAGTTCCTGTCCGGGCGACCCGGCGCCCGGCTGGGTCATGTCCAAAGTGGCGGGCGACTTCACGATGCGCAAGAACGTGCCGGGCAGCGGCTGCACGCCGGCGCTCACGTCCGCCAACACGGCCGACATCGTGCCGTATTTCGTGCATATCTATTACATCAGCACCTGTAGCGGCACCGACTGTACCGCCACCGGCGCGGTCGCCATGCCCACACTCAAGCGCATCGACCTCACGGTGAGCGGCGGCACGGCTGTCATGAGCGATCCCATCCCGCTGGTGGACGGCATCGACAACCTGCAGTTCGAATATGGCATAGACAACAACAGCGACGGCGCGCCCGACGCCTATTCCTATACCCCGACCTTCGCCAACTGGCCCAATGTGATGAGCGTGCGCATCATCCTGCTGTCGCGCAGCACCGAGCCCACCACGGGCTATGTCGACGCCAAAACTTATCAACTCGGTTCGGTTACCGTGACGGCACCCGGCGACGCCTATAAACGGCACGCCTACAGCGAACTGGTGCGGCTCAACAACCCGGCGGGGCGGCGCGAATGAAACCCCTGCGCAGCCCGCGCGCCGAGCGCGGCGTAACCCTGGTGGTGGCCTTGCTCATGCTCATCATCATCACGGTGGTGGTGGTATCGGCCATCAACAGCAGCACCATCAATCTGCGCATCGCCGGCAATACGCAAATCCGCGATGAAAGCCGCAATGCCGCGCAGCAGGCGATAGAACAGTTCATCAGCAGCTACGCAAAATTCTATCCGGCACCGCCCAGCACCAATACCACGGTGCAGATAGACATCAATCACGACGGCGCATCCGACTACACGGTGGTGATCGCACCGCCCAAGTGCGTGCGGGTGAGCCAGCAAATTCCGCCCAAAACGCTGCAATGCGCAAGTGGCGCGCGTTCCAACCTGTATTGCTGGGATTCGGTCTGGGAAGTCACGGCCACCGCGACCGACGCCAATAGCGGCGTGTCGCAAACCGTGACGCAGGGCGTTTCCGTAACTTTCGATCCTTTGTTCCTGCCCTCGTCGGCAGGCTGCTGAGGATGGACCTGAAACGGATGGTGTCATGAAAATGGGATTGTTCCGCCGCCTGCTGGCAGCATTCGCCCTGGCCGCGCTGTTTGCGCCGGCCGTGGCCGAAGATATCGACATATTCAGCCAGAACACGAATATCACGCAGGATGCGCCCAACGTGCTCATTCTCGTGGACAACACCGCGAACTGGAGCCAGAGCTTTGCGTCCAGCACCAAATTTGCGGTCGAAATGCAGGCCCTGCAGACGGTGGTGAACGCGCTGACCGCACAGTTCAATCTGGGCATCATGATGTTCACCGAAACCGGCAGCGGCAATACCGGCAACGACGGCGGCTATGTGCGCTTCGCGGTGCAGGGCATGACCACCAGCAGCGGTACCGCCAGCGCGGCGCGCAACTGCCTGCTCAAACTGGTGGGCAGCGGAGCGACCTGTGCCGGCGTGCCGGCGGCGCTGGATATCATCAGCGACAAAAGTAACGGCGGCAAGTCCGGCGTGACCATGGGCGAAGTTTATGACTATTTTTCCGGCAGCAATGCTTACGCCGGCAACAACAAGGCCAAGGCCGACCCGGCTGCCTTCCTGAGCAACACCATCGCGGGGCCGCAGTACAAAACCCCGGTCGCCAACGGTTGCCAGAAAAATTTCCTCATCATCATCAGCAACGGCCCGTTCCAGGACAACACCTCCGACACCGGCACGGCGATGAGTCAGCTGGGCACCGCCGGCGGCAATACCACGATCATCAACCCGCCGGATTCGAGTTCCAACAACAACGCGTCCGACGAGTGGGTGCGCTTCCTGAATCAGACCGATCTTAATGGCGCCGCGGCCGGCACGCCGAACGTCGTGACCTATACGCTGGAAGTGGGGCCGTCCACGACCGGTCAAGGTCCGTACAACACCAATCTGCTGAAAAGCATAGGCACGCAGGGCAAGGGCGGGTATTACTCGGCTTCCGATTCGACCACCCTGCTGGCAGCGCTCACGCGCATATTCAACGACATACAGGCCGTCAATAGCGTATTCGCTTCGGCCAGCCTGCCGCTGTCGGCCGACAATACGGGGTCTTACCTGAACCAGGTCTATATCGGCGTGTTCCGTCCCGACGGCGGCGGCAAACCGCGCTGGTACGGCAACCTCAAGCTCTATCAGTTCGCGGTCACCAACAGTGTGATTTCACTGGTCGATTCGGCCGGGACGCCGGCTGCGAGCGGTGCGACCGGCTTTGCGCAACCCGATGCCATCAGCTTCTGGACCAGCAAGGACACCACTCAGGCGCCCGATGCGGCGGCTAGCACAGGAACCGGAGGGTTCTGGTATTTCGACGCCAAGGGCTCGGGCGGAAGTTACGACATGCCGGACGGCGAATGGGTGGAAAAGGGCGGTGCCGCGCAACAACTGCGGTTGGCCCACCTGGGTTACGGCGGGCGCAATCCCATAGGCGACACCAATGCCACCTCCGGCTCGCGCAAGGTTTACACCTGTACCGGCAGTTGCCTGAGCGGCAGCGGGGCGGCATTGTCGGCCACACCTTTCGACAGCACCAACAGCGACATCACGGATGCCGCGCTGGGCACGGCGAGCAATACGGTGTCGGCGCTCACCAGCGCAAGTTCGGTCACCGTCAGCGGCATTTATGCCGGCGTGCAGACGTCCATCAGTACCATCGCCAAGACCGGCGGGGTCATGACGGTAACCCTGCCGGTAGGCACCGACATGACGGCCGCCGGACTGACTACCGGCGCTTCGGTCACGATTGCCGGCGTGGCGACCAACGGTTATAACGGAACTTATACGATATTGACCGTGGCCGGAACCGTGTTCACGGTGGCGAATAACGGTAACGGCTCGACCACGGGCGGATCGGTCTATAGCACTTCGGCCACCGCGACCGTCACGACTGCTGCGAACCATGGCTTTGCAAGTGGCGAAAAGGTCACGATATCGGGCGTGACGCCGAGCGGGTTCAATGGCGTGGTGACCATCACCTACGTGGATGCCACGCACTTCACGTACAGCATGAGTACGTCGCTGTCCGGGCCGGGCAGCGGAAGCACCTTGCGCGCCACCACCAACAAGGCCACGGCGACCTCGACCGCGCACGGCTTCGCGACCGGCGATACGGTCACGATCGCCGGTGCCACGCCTTCCGGCTACAACGGCGTCTATCAGGTCACGGTGGTCGATGCGAACACCTTCACTTATTATTATCTGGCCGCCGCGCCGCTCGGAACTTCCAGCGGCACCATCACCGCCTCGATAGGCGGAGGCCGCACCACCCTGTTGAAATGGGTGCGCGGCCAGGATACCCAGGACGAAAACAACGACACGCGCACCACCGACGTGCGGGCGAGCATACATGGCGACGTGCTGCATTCGCGCCCGGTCGTGATCAACTACAGCAACGGCACCGGCAGCGACAACATATACGTGTTCTACGGCAGCAACGACGGCACTTTCCGCGCCATTACGGGCGGCACCTCGGGTAGTGCCGGGGTCGAACAATGGGCCTTCATACCGCAGGAATTTTTCGGCAAGTTCAAGCGCCAGTACAACAACAGCCCGCAGGTGCTCTACCCCAGCACGCCGGGTGGACTAAGCCCGACGCCCACCGTGCGCGACTACATGTGGGATGGTCCGGTCAGCGTTTATATGCAGCGCGACAGCAGCAATAATGTCATCAAGGCCTATCTGTACATAGGCGCGCGGCGCGGCGGGCGCTTCATCTATGCGCTCGACGTGACGAACCCGCTCACGCCCAAGTTCCTCTGGCGCAAAAGCAGCACGGATTTCCCGGAGTGGGGCCAAACCTGGTCGCAACCCCAGATCGCCATCCTGCGTGGCCGTACCAATCCGGTATTGGTGATGGGCGGCGGCTATGATGCCGCGAATGAGGATGTGGAGCCGCCCACCACCAATGGCATGGGCCGCGGCATATTCGTGCTCGACGCCTTTGACGGATCGCTGGTGTGGTGGGCCGGTAATAGCGCCCACACGCCCACGCTCGCGGTGACCGGCATGGACTATTCGATCGCCGCCGACACCACCGTGGTGGACCGCAGCCTGGACGGCTACGCCGACCGCATATACGCGGTCGATGTGGGCGGCAACGTATGGCGTGTGGACATCGACGACGCCAGCACCGCGAACTGGCATGTCTGGAAAATCGCCGCGGTCAGTGACCGCAGCGTGTCCAGCTATGCCAACAAGCGCAAATTCCTGTTCAGCGCGGACGTGGTGTTCGGCGATAGTTTCGATGCCATCCTGGTGGGCAGCGGCGACCGCGAACATCCGCTGGAGACGCATCAGGCGCACGGCACGACCAACCGCGTCTATATGTTCAAGGACACCAATATCGGCACGGTCGGTGCCAACCTGTGCTATCGCGACAGCGCGCCCAGCCCGGACCCGGTATGCACGACCTGGAGCAGTGCGACCCTGT
The DNA here is from genome assembly GCA_016791085.1 of Rhodocyclaceae bacterium. Classification (GTDB taxonomy): domain Bacteria; phylum Pseudomonadota; class Gammaproteobacteria; order Burkholderiales; family Rhodocyclaceae; genus JAEUNM01. The sequence goes on from JAEUNN010000528.1 coordinate 6,308, forward strand.
ATAACGCCACCTCGAGCAGCAGCGTACCGGCCAACGCCGCCGGCTGGTATATCGACATGGCGACCAGCGAACAGGTGGTCAATGCGCCCACCGTGATAGCCGGCACGCTGTTTTTCGGCACCAATCAGCCGGATCCCAGCAACAGCAGTTGTTCGGCCAACCTGGGCATCGCGCGGCGCTATGCCGTCAATTATCTGAACGGCGCCGCGACCGGACTGTACGCCAATAGCGACGGCACGGCCGCCCGCTACGAGGCGGCCGTGGGCGGCGGCCTGTTGCCGTCTCCGGTGGGCGGGTCGGTCGCCATAGGCAATGGCAAATACATGTTCGAAACCGACAACCCGCTCAATCCGGGCGGCGCGACGACCATCACCGTAAGTGTGCCGACCAAGCGCTATCGCGTTTATTGGCACGAAAAGCTCGATCAATAGCCGGGCCGCGCAACATGCCGCTGGCAAGCGCAGTGTGGCCGGTAATGTTTGCGCGGCCCGCGCTGCGGTCCGCCCCGCCGGCCGTGCGCGCAGACCGCGCCACCACAGCGGACCGTGCCGGTGGTGCCAGCCGCCTCGCGGCCGCGCTAAGTCTGTCGGCCCTGGTGCATGCGGCTGTGCTGGCGTGCGGTGGGGCCTACCTGGCCGCTGCGGGCCGGTACGGCGCGCATGCTCCCGCGCCATTGTCGGTGCAGTTCGGTTCCGCCACGGCGCTAGTGCGCGAACCTGTGGCGCTGGCATTGCCGAACTCCGCGCCAGCCAGGCGGGGTGACAGCCCGGCCGACATCGCGCGCGCGGCGCAGCCCGCCACGCACGCGGTGCCGGCCGACGCGCCGGCCGACGCGCCGGCCAAGCACTACGTGCGCGCGTCCTTGCTGGCCGTGGCACCGGTCGCGCAGGACCGCATCGAACTTCCCGACCAGCTGGCGCCGGATGACGGCAAGCTGCGCCGCTGTGTGCTCACCTTGTTCATAGACGCCGGCGGTCGCGTGACCGAAGTACGCGTGGACCAGTCGAATTTCGCGCCGGCCGCGGTCGAGGCCGCCATCGCCGCGTTTTCTGCGGCGCGCTTTTCACCCGGCCGCGTCCATGGCGTGGCGGTCAATTCCTACCTGCAGATCGAACTGGGTCTGGCCGATCCGGGGCCGGCAACTCCCTGATCGTCGCGCCTCGCGGCCCTGCGCCGCCGCATCCAGACGGGCGGCATAAGGCCGCAACACGGCGTGGCTCGATGCATGGATTGCAACGTCCGGCGTGCGCCGCGGCGGCCTCGCGTCTGTCCGGAAGGGCGCTAAAGGCCAGCGCCAGGCGGCCGTTAAGCGGGGCTATACCTGCTACGCAGTAACAAGTATCCATGCTGTAGATAGGGCCAATTGGCCAGACTAACCGGCAAGGAGTTCTCGATGCAAATAGTGCACAAAACCATCCTGGCCGCATGCGTCGCGAGCGCCCTGGGCGCGGCGGCCGTACCGGCCGGCGCCGCCGACACGGCCGTTGCGGCACGACTGAAAGAACTCGAAAAAAAGCTCGAACAAAGCATGCGCATGATCGAAGCCTTGCAGGACAAGGTTAATCGCCTGGAAGGCGGCGCGGCCGCAAGGCCGGGACACGCTGCAGCGGACGAACAGGGCGCGCGGCTGGAAAACCTGGAGCGCCAGGTGTCGCAACTGGGCAGTGGCATGTTTTCACGTACGGGCGCCGAAGACGGCTTGCCCTTGCACGGCTTTGCCGATGTGGGCATGTTCCGCAGTGGCGAAAATAACGCGGTATACGGCAGGGGAAATAAAGGCTTCATGGTCGGCTCGCTCGACCTCTACCTGACCCCGCAGTTCGGCGACCGGGTCAAGGCGCTGGTCGAAACCGTCATCGAAGTCGATCGCGACGGCAGCGCGGTGGTCGATCTCGAACGCGTGCAGGCCGGATACACGTTCAGCGATGCGCTCACGGCCTGGATAGGCCGCTTCCACACCCCTTACGGTTACTGGAACACCGCCTTTCACCACGGCGCGCAAATACAGACCTCGATCCTGCGGCCGCGCTTTCTCGATTTCGAGGACAAGGGCGGCATACTGCCGGCCCACACGGTGGGGGGCTGGCTCACCGGCGTGCTGGACGCCGGCCCGGTGCGTGTGGGTTACGATGCCTATGCCGGCAATGCGCCGCATATCGAGGGCGCGGCGCCCAGCGCGCCGTCCTTGTTGCGCATGGGCGAACTGAACATGAAGGCCGCCGGTTCCGGCAGCCACCGGACCAGTTCGGGCTTCAACGCCTGGTTCACGCCGAAGTCGCAGTCTTCATTGCGCCTGGGCGTGCATGGGCTGCGCGCCAACGTGGCGGACGATCTTGGCAACGATACGCGAGTCGGCATGCTGGGCGCTTATGGCGTGTGGATCGACGACGACTGGGAAGTGCTGGGCGAGTATTACCACTTCCAGAACCGCGATCTGAGCGGCGGCACCGGCAGGCGCGGCAGCAACGCATGGTATCTGCAGGCCGGCTACAACTTTGGGCTCGCGACGCCCTTCGCGCGCCTCGAACGCACGCGGCTGGACCAGAACGACAACTATTTCGCCTCGCAATTATCCGGCCGGTCCTACGACCGCCTTGCGCTCGGCATGCGCTACGAACTGAACCAGAAGTCGGCCCTGAAATTCGAGCTGAACCGCACGCGACAGAAAGATCTGGTCGCCGCCGACGGCATCACACCGGCGCCTGACGATGCTTTCATCGAGGCCTTGATGCAGTTTGCGATCCGCTTCTAGCAGCCGGAGGCAGTACATGAAAATCAGTCCGAAACTTGTCGCTGCGCTCCTCCTTGCGGGGGGCGGTGCGCTGCCGCCGGGCGCGTGGGCGCAGCAGGTGGTGGTGATCGCGAATCCCGGCGTGCAGGTAGGAGCCGGCGACATTGGCGACATATTCCTCGGCGAGAAACAGTTTGCCGGATCGGTAAAACTGGTTCCCGTCGACAACGCCGGCTTGCAGGCCGCCTTCCTGAGCAAAGCCATGAACATGGATGCCAACAAGTACAACGGCAGGTGGGTGAAGAAGTCGTTTCGCGACGGCGTGAATCCGCCGCCGCTCAAGTCGGGCGACGCGGAAGTCACGGAGTACGTCAAGCGCACGCCCGGCGCGGTCGGCTATGTCGGCAGCGTGCCCGCCGGCGTGACGGTAGTGAACAAATACTGATTGCGTGGCGCAGCGGCGGCGGGCATCGACGGTGCGTCCCTGTGCGGTGGTGGCAGCGGAAGTGCACAAGCCGGCGCTGCGCGGCGCGGGCGCCTTGCGTACGAATGCCTGAAGTGCGCCAGTCCCGCGGGGGGACTTACATTCGCTAGCAATCTGGTCCACAATGGCGGTATTCCTCTATTTGGAAACGCCAGGGTGTCACGCCGCCTCATAGAACGCATCACGATAGAAGCCGGCAGGTCGGGCGGGCGGCCCTGCATACGCGATTCGCGCATACGCGTGCGCGACATCCTTGCACTGCTCGCGGCGGGTGCCACCGAGCAGCAAATCCTCGAAGATTTTCCGGTTCTGGAACCTGACGACATCCGCGCCGCACTCCAGTATGCGGCGGTACTGACGGACCATCCTTCGGCTTCGTTAAGGCGCGCGCTGGGCGGTTGAGTGCGCCGCTGCGGGGCGCAACTGCCGCATGAGCTGCAAGGCCGCATCGGCCACCTGCAAGGTATCCCTGCGCGCATATAACGCCATTGCCGCGGCACCGGCCAGCGGCAATGCATAGAGCGCCGCAATACTCAAAGCCTGTTGCGACAGGCCGAGCCCTATCGCGCGCAGCGCCTGTTCGCTGGATCGGCGCGCCAGCGCGTCGGTGACGTAGCGGCCGCCCGCGCGCACCGCCAGATCGGCCACCGCATGTCCGGCGGAATGTTTGAACAGGCAGTACAACAGGTGCTCGCGCCGCAATTCCGCATGCACGCCGTGAGCCGCCGCGATGTCGGCCACCATTTGCGCCTGGATGCGCCAAACCTTGACCAGACTGGGAAGGATGGCGGCGATGCCGAGCAGGCCGCCGGGCAGC
>JAEUNN010000531.1 GCA_016791085.1 Rhodocyclaceae bacterium
GTCGTTGCCTAACCCTCGACAGTTGGCGAGATTCTCCGACGGGCTGACCACGCTGGGCTATGCCGGGAAGCCCAGCGTGGCAGCCGCCCGGCTTTCCCTATTTGTCCGCTGCCGCCTGCGCCGCGGCGGAATTTTCGGCGACGCGCGCCTTGAGCCTGCGGCGCAGGATTTTGTCGCTGGCGGTATGCGGCAGCGAGCGCATGAATTCTATGCGCCGCGGCGCCAGTACCGGGCCCAGCGCGCTTTTCGCATGCGCGAGCAGTTCTTCGCGCACGGGGTCGGTCGGCGCCCAGCCGGGCTTGAGCACCACGCAGGCAACCACGATTTCACCCGCCACGGCGTCGGCTTGCCCGACTACGCCGGCTTCGGCGACGACGCCGTGCTGCATGAGGACGTTTTCGATTTCGTGCGGCCCGACCAGGTGGCCGGAGGTTTTGATCATGTCGTCGTCGCGCCCGACGAACCAGTAGCGCCCGGATTCGTCGCGGCGCACGATGTCGCCGGTCAGGTACAGGCCCTGCACGAAGGCGGCGCGGTAACGCGGCTCGTCGTCCAGATAGCCGCGGAACATGGACGGCCAGCCGGCCACGAATGCCAGTTCGCCCTCCGCGGCCGGAGTGTCCAGGGTGCTGAGCGTGCCCTCGCCGGTGCGCCGCACCACGCGCGCCTCGATGCCGGACACCGGGCGACCCATCGCGCCGGCATGCACGCCGTCCGGCTCGCAATCGGCGATCATGATGGCGCCGGTTTCGGTCTGCCACCAGGTGTCGCGCACGCGGCATCCCAAGTGATCGGCGGCCCATTGCCGGGTCGCCTCGTCGAGCGCCTCGCCCACGCTCGCGATGCGGCGCAGGCAGGGCAAATTCGGCCGCGGCCGGTCGGCGTGCGCGAGCAGGCGCAGTGCGGTCGGCGAGGCGTACCAGACATTCACGCGCTGCTGTTCGAGGATGCGGTACCACAGCAGCGCATCGAAAGCTTCGGCGCTCACCAGGTTGGTGGCTCCGCAGGCCAGGCCCGCCAGCACCCCATAAGCCATGCCGGTCACCCAACCCGGGTCGGCGGTGCACCAGAAGGCGTCGCCCTCGCGCAGGTCCAGCGCTTCGCGCGCCGTGGCGTGCTGCCTGCGCACCACGCCGTGTCCGTGCAGCACGCCCTTGGGCTTGCCGCTGCTGCCGCTGGTGAAGTGCAGCAGCGCCGGGTCGCCGGCACGCGTGGCGCTTGGATAAGGCGTATCCGGGGCGCCCGCAAGCAGTGCTTCCAGCAGGTGGCAGTCCGCATCGCCGGGCGCGGCGTCGCCATCGACCAGCAGGATTTTCGACAGCCTCGGCAGCGCCCCGCGCTCCGGCGCGATGCGCCGCTCGTACAGCGCGCGCGTCGTAACCAGCGTGTGCGCGCCGGACAGCGCCATGCGGGTGGCAATCGGCTGCGGCCCGAACGAACAGAACAGCGGCATCACCACCATGCCGCCCGCAAGCGCGCCCAGCGTGGCGACGGTAAGCGCTTCGCCGGGGGGACACAGCACGCCCACCACCTCGCCGGGGCAGAGCCCGAGTTGCGCGTAGGCATGCGCGCAGCGATGCACGCGGGCGGCCAGCGCGTCGTAGCGTATGTCGCGGCAGGTGCCATTGGCATCGACGATGCGCAATGCCACGCGCGCGCCGCGCGCCGGGTTGCCCACGTCGCCCAGTACGTAATGCGCGATGTTCAGAAGTTCGGCCTGTTCGGCCGCCGCGGCGGCGTCGGTCATTTCAGGGATATTTTTCATGGCGCAGCGAATTCTAGCCCTTCAGCGCGGGCAGAGCACGTGCGCGAGGCGCCGCACCGCATTCAAACGCAAATCCCGCCTGGCGGCGGTACCGCCGCGCCCCGCCTGGCCCGCGTATCGGCCCTTGGTGCGGCGCGGCTGACGGCGGCAGGGCGCTGTCGCCGCATCGGCCGGACGGGCGGCCCCGCTGCCGGCGTGCCGGCCCGGCCCGGCCATGGATATCCGCTGGCTAACCCCAGGCGCATTCGTCGCGCCCCGACTGTCGGCTTTATTTACAGCTTGTCCGCCCGACCCAAAATGACTTCGATTCTCATTTCCTTTGCGACAGAAAACGTGGCGCGATTTTCCCTTGCGTTTTGGCAAAACGTTTCCGGCGCCGGCATGCTGGCCGGCAGACCGGCGCAGAAAGCCGTCGCCGTCGCCGCTGCGCGGCCATGTCGCGCGCAATGGCAACTTACCCCGCAGGCATGCGGATTGCTCGGATGCGCGCGCAACCTGCGGCGCGTGTGACGCTGCGCGCCGCGCATTGCCCGAGCCTAACCACTCATGGGGAGTCAACATGTATCGCGCCGATTCGCCACGCGGCACGTCCCGCACAGTGCCGCTGTTGTTGTGCAGTTTAGTCACCCTGGGCAGCGCCGCCGGCCTGCCGGATGC
>JAEUNN010000543.1 GCA_016791085.1 Rhodocyclaceae bacterium
GTAAGCGGAGAAACACATGGCAGTCATGAACGTAGCGCAGTTCGCGCAAGAACTGAAAATGCCTACCGCGGCGCTGCTGGAACAGTTGAACAAGGCCGGTGTCGTCAAGCAGGGCGAAAACGACATGGTGAGCGAACAGGATAAATCGCGCCTGCTCGAATACCTGCGCCGCTCGCACGGCGAAGCCGGTTCAAAATCCAAGATCACGCTGACGCGGCGCGAAACCACCGCCATCAAGGCCGCCGATTCGACCGGCAAGGCGCGCACCATCCAGGTCGAGGTGATCAAGAAGCGCGTGCTGGTGCGCCGCGAAACGCCGGAAACCGTACACGCCGAAGCCGCAGCGCCCGCCGCGCCGCGTGAAGACCCCGAATTGATCGCGCGGCGCGAAGCCGAAGCGCGCCGGCAAGGCGAATTGCGCGCCCGGCAGGAAGCCGAATTGCGCGAAAAGCAGGAGCGCGAACAGCGCCTGCGGCGCGAAATGGAACAGAAGCACCGCCCCGCCGCGGAAGCCGCGCCGGTAGTCGCCGAAGCGCCTGCCGCGCCGGTCGAAGCGCCCGAGGTGGTTGCCGTGGCGCCGCCCGCGCCGGTCGAAGCGGCCCCGCCGGCGCCCAGCGAACCGCCGCGCCCGGCGGCCCGCGTGACGCAGCGCCCGGCGCCCGATGCCGGTCGCGGCCCGCGCCCGGCCGGCGACGCCAACCGCGGCACGGCGGCGCCCACCGAGCGTGCGCGCGTCGCCGAGGCCACGCCCGGCACTCTGCACGTGAAGCCGGGCGATGCCAACAAGGCCCCCGCCAAAAAAGGCGCCAAACAACCCACTACCGGCTGGCGCGACGACGCCGCCAAGAAGCGCGGCATCAAAACGCGCGGCGACATCGCGCCCAGTTCGGGCTGGCGCGGCGGACCCAAAGGCCGCAACCATGGGCGCGACGACGGATTTCACGGCCATAACCAGCCGGTCGAAGCCGTGGTACGCGAAGTGCATGTGCCGGAAACCATCACGGTGGCCGAACTTGCACACAAAATGTCGCTGAAGGCCGCCGAAGTCATCAAGGCGCTCATGAAGATGGGGCAGATGGTCACCATCAATCAGGCGCTGGACCAGGAAACCGCCATGATCGTGGTGGAAGAACTGGGCCACAAGGCCTTTGCGGCCAAGCTGGACGACCCGGATGCATTCCTCACCGACGAAGCCGCCCAGGTGCGCCATGCCGAAGCCCTGCCGCGCGCCCCGGTGGTAACCGTCATGGGCCACGTCGACCACGGCAAAACCTCGCTGCTCGACTACATACGCAAGTCGCGCGTGGCGTCGGGCGAAGCCGGC
>JAEUNN010000560.1 GCA_016791085.1 Rhodocyclaceae bacterium
CTCGATGCAACCGAAGCTTCCCGGGAAATTCGGCTGGTATTTCAAGGTCTTGAACTGGGCCTCGGAATAGGGATTGTCGTCCGAGGTGTAAGGTCGGCTGTGCGATTTGGTCACGCCAAGGTCGGCCAGCAGTTGCGCGACATGCTTGGATTTCATCGACGAGCCGCGGTCTGCGTGCAGGGTGAGGCGGCTGGCATCGACGCCTTGGGGGCTCACCGCATGCTCGATAAGCTGCTTGGCGAGGTCGGAACTTTCATGGTCTGCCACCAGCCACGACACCACGCGCCGGCTGTATATGTCGATGATGACGTAAAGGTAGAAGTAGGACCATTTTTGCGGCCCGAGCAGCTTGGTGATGTCCCAGCTCCAGACTTCGTTGGGCCCCGTGGCAAGCAGTTCGGGCTTGCGGTAGGACGGGTGGCGCAGTTGGTCGCGCCGCTCACGTACGGCGCGGGCAGCGCGCAACAGGCGGTACATGGTGCTGATCGAGCAAACATACGTGCCTTCATCAAGCATGGTGGCATAGACCTCGCGCGGGGCCTGATCGCAAAAGCGCGGCGAATTCAAATGATCGAGGACCTGGCTGCGCTGCGCGTCGCTGAGGGCACGCGGGCTGCGACGTGGCGCGGCAACGCACTCGGCGGCGGGCCACAAGGTGTTGTAATAGGTCGAGCGCGCTACCTGCATCGCCTCACAGGCCGCACGTACGCCCACGCGCTCGGACAACTCGGTCACCGCGCTCATTCGTTGCGCCCGATGCTTGGCTTGGGTGGCAGGATCCCCAGCAATTCCGATACTTTTTTTTGGACCTCGATGATGGCTTCGGCCTGTTCGAGCCGGCGCGCGAGCTTCGCATTTTCGGCCTGCAGGCTAGCCAGTTCGCTCTGCAGCGCCGCGACGCCTTCCGGGCGGCGCGGCCGCCCGGCTTTGGCGCGGCGCCCCTGGCTGTTTGCCTGTTGGCGCCACTTTGACAGGTGCGAGGAGTACAGGCCTTCGCTGCGCAGCAGTTCCCCGATCGCGCCCGCTTCGCGGCATTGCGCGGCACGCTCGAGGACGGAGCGTAAGCGCTCCACCAACCCCATCCTTCTCACGCGTTGGCGTTTGTGAGTAAATCCGTAGCGTTAAGGTTCCAGGGCAGAAGAGCTTCGAAATGGTCGGCGGAAGTGGCAAAGGGCAGACGGGACAGGACGTGGCGCAGCCAGGTGAAGGGCTCGATGGAGTTCGCCTTGGCCGTCTCGATGAGGGAGTAGAGCCGGGCACTGGCG
>JAEUNN010000570.1 GCA_016791085.1 Rhodocyclaceae bacterium
CACCTACTGCTTGCGGTAAATTTCCGCGCCCTGGCGCACGAATTCCACGGCCTTCTCCTGCATGCCGCGCGCCAGCGCATCCGACTCGCTGACCCCTTCGCGCGCCGCGAATTCGCGTACGTCCTGGGTAATTTTCATGGAGCAGAAGTGCGGCCCGCACATGGAGCAGAAATGCGCCAGTTTGGCCCCTTCCTGCGGCAGTGTGGCATCGTGGAAATCGCGCGCGGTATCCGGGTCCAGCCCCAGGTTGAACTGGTCCGCCCAGCGGAATTCGAAGCGCGCTTTCGACAGCGCGTTGTCGCGTATCTGCGCGCCCGGATGGCCCTTGGCGAGATCCGCCGCATGCGCGGCAATCTTGTAGGCGATGATGCCGTCCTTGACATCTTTTTTGTCGGGCAGGCCCAGATGTTCCTTGGGCGTCACGTAACACAGCATGGCGGTGCCGTACCAGCCTATCTGTGCCGCGCCTATCGCGCTGGTGATGTGGTCATAGCCCGGCGCGATGTCGGTGGTGAGCGGCCCCAGCGTATAGAACGGCGCTTCGTCGCACCAATCGAGCTGCAGGTCCATGTTTTCCTTGATGAGCTGCATGGGCACGTGGCCGGGCCCCTCGATCATGACCTGGCAATCGTGCTTCCAGGCCACCTGGGTAAGTTCGCCCAGGGTTTTCAGCTCGGACAGCTGGGCTTCGTCGTTGGCATCCCAGATGCTGCCGGGGCGCAGGCCGTCGCCAAGGCTGAACGACACGTCATAGGCCCGCATGATTGCGCAGATTTCCTCGAAATGCGTATAGAGGAAACTTTCCTTGTGGTGGGCCAGGCACCATTTGGCGATGATGGAACCGCCGCGCGACACGATGCCGGTCATGCGCCCGGCGGTGAGCGGAATGTACGCGAGACGCACGCCGGCATGGATGGTGAAGTAATCCACGCCTTGTTCGGCCTGTTCGATCAGCGTGTCGCGGAATATTTCCCAGGTCAGTTCTTCGGCCCGGCCATCGACTTTTTCCAGCGCCTGGTAGATGGGCACCGTGCCGATCGGAACCGGGCTGTTGCGCAGGATCCATTCACGCGTTTCGTGTATGTGCTTGCCGGTGGACAAATCCATGACCGTATCGCCGCCCCAGCGTATGGCCCAGGTCATTTTGTCCACCTCTTCCTGTATGCCCGAGGTGACCGCCGAATTGCCTATGTTGCAATTGATCTTTACGAGGAAATTGCGGCCGATGATCATCGGCTCGGATTCCGGATGATTGATGTTGGCCGGAATGATGGCGCGCCCGCGCGCCACCTCGTCGCGCACGAATTCCGGCGTGATGATGGCCGGTATCGACGCACCGAAAGATTCGCCGCGGTGCTGGCGCGCCAGCATTTGCGCGAGGCGCTCGCCGCGCGCGCCGCTTGTCCGCAATTGTTCGAGATAGGCCGTCCGGTTGCAGTTTTCGCGGATCGCGATGTATTCCATTTCCGGCGTCACGATGCCGCGGCGTGCGTAGTGCATCTGCGTGACGCACTGTCCGTCGCGTGCGCGCAAGGGGTGGCGGTGCAAACCTGCGTGGCGCAGGGCGGCAAGTTGCGGATCGTCGGCGCGATCGCGCCCATAGGCGCTGCTGGGCTGAGCCAGTTGTTGCGTGTCGTCGCGCTCGGCGATCCAGTTTGCGCGGAGCGCGGGCAAACCTTGCCGGATATCTATGCGCGCAGCCGGATCGGTGTAAGGCCCCGAACAGTCATACACGAATACCGGCGGGTTGTTTTCCCCGCCCAGAGCGGTAGGTGTGGCGGCCTGGGTAATTTCGCGCATTGGCACTTGCAGGTCCGGGCGGCTACCCGCCATATGGACCTTGCGCGAATTGGGCAGCGGCTCTATCGCGGCGCCATCGACCCTGGCCGCGTCGGCATTGAATTTTTCGGGGGCGTTCATCGGTGCTCCTAGGCGCCATGGCGGCCGGGGGGGCACCGGGGGCGGCGGCACCGTTTCCCTACGCCGGCATGGTCCGGATCAGGTCATGAGGGTATTTCTCAGCCCGCCACGCACGCGCGGCGGACACCCCTAAGGTTGCGCCACGGTAATCAAAAATGGCGCTTTGCGCAAGG
>JAEUNN010000589.1 GCA_016791085.1 Rhodocyclaceae bacterium
GAAATGGTCATGCCGGGCGACAACATCACGATCACCGTGAAGCTGATCGCGCCTATCGCCATGGAAGAAGGTTTGCGTTTCGCCGTGCGCGAAGGCGGCCGTACCGTGGGCGCCGGCGTGGTTGCCAAGGTTATCGAGTAAGCGCAGGAGTTACTCAGGACGGAATGCCGGGGCGGGCCGCCAAACCCGTTCCGGTTGCCGTAACCGGCAGTCACAAGCCGGATCGGCCACCGCAACAACTTTCACAGGGGCATAGCTCAATTGGCAGAGCGTCGGTCTCCAAAACCGAAGGTTGGGGGTTCGATTCCCTCTGCCCCTGCCACTTTCCCAGCACCGCAATTCAGGGTCTATGGCCGATAACATAAAATTTGCGCTCGCCATGCTGTTCGTGGTGGCCGGGCTGGTCGGGTTTTACTTGCTCGCCGACCAGGCGCTCATATTCCGTGTACTTGCGGTACTGGCCGGCGTGGCGGCCGGCGTGGCGCTGGCCTGGAATACCGTTCCCGGGCAGCGCTTCAAAGAATTCGGCGGCGAGTCGATCAAGGAAACTCGCAAGGTGGCCTGGCCCACGCGCAAGGAATCGCTGCAGACCACCGGCATCGTGTTCGCGTTTGTCGTCGTGATGGCCATTTTTCTGTATGTGACCGACAAGAGCCTGGAATGGGTGTTGTATGACCTCATCCTGGGCTGGAAAAAATCATGACCAAACGCTGGTATGTGGTGCACGCCTATTCGGGCTTCGAAAAATCCGTACAGCGCGCGTTGATAGACCGCGTGAGCCGGCAGGGCATGCAGGAACAGTTCGGCAAGATACTGGTGCCGGTGGAAGAGGTCGTCGAGATGAAAGGCGGCCAGAAAAGCATATCCGAGCGCAAGTTTTTCCCCGGCTATGTGCTGGTCGAAATGGAAATGAATGACGACACCTGGCACCTCGTCAAGAGCACGCCCAAGGTGACCGGATTCGTCGGCGGTACGGCCACCAAGCCGACCCCCATTTCCGAAAAGGAAGTCGAAAAAATCCTGCATCAGATGCAGGAAGGCGTGGAAAAGCCGCGTCCCAAGGTGCTGTTCGAAGTGGGCGAACTGGTGCGCGTCAAAGAAGGCCCGTTTACCGATTTCAACGGCACGGTCGAAGACGTCAATTACGACAAGAGCAAAATTCGCGTATCGGTCACCATTTTCGGCCGCGCGACGCCGGTCGAACTGGAGTTTTCGCAAGTCGAAAAAGCTTGAGCGCCCGGCCTCGCGGCCGGACGTAATTTGAGCGGCGCCGCAACACGGTGCCGCGCGAGGAGCGAAACGGGCTGCCCGCCCGCTTTGCGCTACCACTCACCAGGAGCCTTACATGGCAAAGAAAATCGTAGCATTCATCAAGCTGCAGGTGCCGGCCGGCAAGGCCAACCCCAGCCCCCCTATCGGCCCGGCCCTGGGTCAGCGCGGCCTGAACATCATGGCCTTCTGCAAGGAATTCAACGCCCGCACGCAAGGCATGGAAGTCGGCCTGCCTCTGCCGGTGGTGATTACCGCCTATGCAGACAAAAGCTTTACTTTCGAACTCAAAACCCCGCCCGCGACGGTGCTGCTGAAAAAAGCCGCCGGCATCCAGAAGGGCTCGGCCAAGGCGCACACCGACAAGGTCGGCAAGGTTACGCGCGCCCAGCTCGAAGATATCGCCAAGGCAAAAATGAAGGACCTGACCGCCGCCGACCTGGACGCCGCCGTGCGTACCATCGCCGGTTCTGCGCGCAGCATGGGTCTCAATGTGGAGGGGCTGTGACATGGCAAAAATTTCCAAGCGTCTGAAAGAACTGCGCGGCAAGGTCGATCGCACCAAAAATTACGTGCTGGCCGATGCGCTGGACCTCGTCAAGAGCTGCGCCACCGCCAAGTTCGACGAGTCCATCGACGTCGCGGTGAATCTGGGCGTGGATGCGCGTAAATCCGACCAGGTGGTGCGCGGTTCCGTGGTGCTGCCGTCCGGTACCGGCAAGACCAAGCGGGTCGCCGTGTTCGCCCAGGGTGAAAAAGCCGAAGCCGCGCGCGCCGCGGGCGCCGACGTGGTGGGTTTCGACGACCTGGCCGCCGAAGTCAAAGCCGGCAACATCAATTTCGACGTGGCGATCGCCACCCCCGACGCCATGCGCGTGGTGGGTCAGCTGGGCCAGATTTTGGGTCCGCGCGGCCTCATGCCCAACCCCAAGGTGGGCACGGTCACCATGGACGTGGTGCAGGCCGTCAAGAACGCCAAGGCCGGCCAGGTGCAGTACCGTACCGACAAGGGCGGCATCGTGCAGTGCACGGTGGGCCGCGC
>JAEUNN010000590.1 GCA_016791085.1 Rhodocyclaceae bacterium
TTCGGCGATGACTTTGTAGCCCAACTGGTGTGCAACATCGACCGTGGAGCGCACGATCGCCGCGTCATTGTCGTCCTGGGGCAGGCCGCGCACGAATTCCTGGTCGATCTTGATGGCATCGACGGGCATGTTGCGCAAGTAGGAAAGCGAGGCATAACCCTGGCCGTAGTCGTCGATCATGAGCTTGTGGCCATCCGCGCGCAAGCGGTCGAGCGCGGCGAGCGAGGTGGCCGAATCGGTCATCATGAGACTTTCCGTAATTTCGAATTCTATCCAGTCCGGCTTGGCGTTCCAGGCGCGCATGGCACGGCGCACATGGCCCATCAGCTCGGGATCGGCCAGATTGCGCGTGGACAGATTTACCGCGGCCGGCACGCGTATTCCTTCGTGTTCCCATTCGTCGCATTGTTGCAGCGTTGCGTCGAGCACCCATTTGGTGAGCGCGCGCATGAGGCCGGACGTTTCCGCGAGCGGTATGAATTCGGCCGGCGGCACCATGCCGTATACCGGATGCTGCCAGCGCAACAAAGTTTCCACGGCCACCACGCGCCCGGTCCTGAGATTGGCTTTGGGCTGGCAGTACAACTGGAACTGGTTGTCGGACAGGGCGTGGCGCAATTCGGCCATCAGCGCGAGCCGGCGCGGGCTGTAGGGATCGCGTTCGGCGCTGTAAATTTCGAAGCCGGTGTTGCGCTGCTGGGCGATGTAGAGGGCCACGTCGGCACGCCGGATCAACAAATCCGCCGTGTCGCCGTGGTCGGGAAAGAATGCCACGCCCATGACCGCCTCGATTTCCACCGAAATGCCGCCCACCTGAAAGGGTGCTTCCATGGCGTGCAGCAGGCGGCGCGCGATCGCGCGTACCGAAGCTTCGTCGCGCCCGGGCAGCAGCAGCGCGAAATTGCGGCCGGCAAAATGCGCGACCACGTCGCTTTCCTTGAGGCAGCTCGCCAGGCGCGGTCCGATCTGCCTGAGCAGGCTGTCGCCATAGGACTGGCCCAGCGTGTAATTGACCTCGATGAAGCGCTGCAACACCACGGTGGCGACGGCGAAGCGGCTGCCGTCGGCCAGCGCCTCGCCGATCAAATCCTCCAGACGGCTGCGGTTGGGCAAATTCGTGAGCGGGGAATAATAGGCCAGGCGATGCACGTCATCCTCGGCGCGCTTGCGGCGTATCACGCTGCCCAGTTCGGCCGCCAGCGCGCCGGCCGTGGCGAGCAGGCGGTGGTCGCGCGCCAGCCGCTCGAGCAGGAAAAATTCGACCACCGCGACAATTTCGTCGCCCACCAGTACCGGCACCGCCATGCCCGCGCGCAGGCCCAGTTCGCGCGCCATGGGCGCGCGCGGGAAATTGCTGTCATTGCTTACGTCGTCTATCCAGGCCGGTTCGCGCAGTTTCCAGGCGCGCCCGGGCAGGCCGATGCCGGGCTCGAAA
>JAEUNN010000630.1 GCA_016791085.1 Rhodocyclaceae bacterium
AATAAGCCCAGATACTGGGGCAAGACGATAACGCCTCGACCAAGATCGAAGTTTACCAGATGCATGCGGCAATGCAGCATTTTTGCCGGAGCTGTGGCGCAATTACAACCCTAGTGTGGTCCCGCCAACACCTGCTTCGGACAATCCCCACAACTCGTCGAAGCGCTGCACGAGCGGTTCGACGCGCTCGGGCAGGTCGATAAATTGCTTGCCGCGCATGTGATCGGCATGGATACGCATTATCCCATGCACTGCATCGGCGAGGATAAAACAATCCGTCAGATGGCGCAGGTCCGCTGGCGCGCGGCGAATGGTAAAGCAGTGGGCGTACAGCCGCAATAGATTCATCGTGCGCGGAGACTGCGTTTGCAGCGTAATGCAGTTTTGCAGCACGATGCGCAGCGAGGCGTTCGGCCGCCGCAGGAACTGTTCCAGTGCCGCCGCGCCGGCGCGCGATTCCAGCCCGGTTGCCTGCAGGTCGGGATCGAATATGCGCAATTCGCGCTGCGCACGGGCTACCGTCGCAAGTATGCCGCGCTCGTAGTCGCTACGCGTATCGAATGCATGTTCGCCGGCTTCCGCGGCGTCGTCCGGTTCGGTCATGATCCTACATTCCTCAGTTGGACGCGCCCGAGGGTGCGGCGGGCGCGTTGACTGCCTAGGCGCGACGACGCGCATGGCCGCCCCCTGCAAGGAGAAGCAACAACGGCAGGCGGCGCGCCCGTCGTGCCATCGGGTGCGTAGCGGGGCTCACCCCTAAGGTGCGCACGTGAAGCCATCAAACGATCAACACTTTCAAGCGGCTATGGAGCTTTCGAAGCGGTCGACTGTGGAATGTAGGATTATGTTTGCGGATGCAGGTAGCCGGCGCAATACCATTCGTATAAAAGGGCCTGTCCGGACGCACTCAGGGACTGTGCAAGCTGCGCCCGGCGCCGGTCGGCCAGCGCGATGAACCAGGCAAGGTCACTCGCGTCCGGCTGCCGGCTCTCACCATTCATATATAGCCGGCCGCCCTGCCACAGCAATTGACTGCGGGCATCGAGCTGCACGCCCTGGCGTGCCGCGCCGGCAAAGCGCGCGGCCGACAGCGGCCGCCGCGGCGGATCGAAAAATATTTGCGGCTTGGGTTCGGTCAGATAACAACCGAGGAATTCGGCGATGTCGGCGTTCTTCCAGGGCAGCGCATCGAGCATTGCAGTGACCTGTGC
>JAEUNN010000651.1 GCA_016791085.1 Rhodocyclaceae bacterium
CGACGGCAGCGCCACGCTGGTCTATCCTTTCGGTCCGCTCGGGCTGGAAACCTGGATGGTCAAAATCAACCCGGAAGGCAGGGTGATTTCGGCCGAACAGGTTTTGCAGATGTCCACGGGGTTTGCACGCATACAAATGGGTATGCGCGGTGACGAGGTCACGCGCATACTCGGTCCGCACTACGACCAGAGCTATTTTTCGCGCCGCGCCGAAACCGTGTGGGATTATCGTTACCGCGACGAGTGGTTGCAGCGCGCGCGCTTCCATGTCGTGTTCAACGCCGCGGGCGTGGTAGTACAAACGCTGACCACGCGCGAGGACGACCGCCGCTTCGAGCGTTTTTGAGCCGGTCCGCGGTGTTCAGCCGGCTCTGCCGGCGGCGGCCGCGCGCGACTGCAGCAACATGATGAGCGGCAGGGCAAGGAAGGGCCAGAGCGCCGACGCGAGGCGCGTGGCGCCGTTGAAATTCAGAAAATTCCCGGCGTGCCAGGCGCGCACCGTACTGACCAGATAAGGGTTTTCCGGCGCCAGGTTGATGAGCGCGGTGGCCGCCATGAGCGCCAGCGCGGCGGCAGGCAGGCGCAGCGCGGCCAGATTGCGCTGCGCAATGAGCACCGCGCAGATGAGCGCCCCGGCCGCGGCGCCGGAAAGCGCCCCGGGCGTGAGCGACTGGGTCCAGGCCGGACCATGCATGAGCAAACCGCCGGCCAGGCATTTCAAGCCCAAGCCCAGCCCCAGCACGGCCACCAGCGGCCACGGCGACGGACGCCGCATGCTGTGCCAGCCCAGCAGTCCTACCGCCAGCACGGTTCCGGCCGCGACGCCGGCCTCGATGGACACGAAGCGCCAGGCCGTGAAATCGACCGGCGCAGGCATGCCCAGCAGGCCGCGCAGATCGCCCTGACCGAACAGCTGGGTTTCCGGGTCGAGCTGACCGAGCAGCCACACGAATACCAGCGCCAGCGCCGCGTCGCCCGCGCGCCCGCGCAGGATGCGCCGTACGCGCCAGCGATGCAGGGCGCCGCCGCGTGTGAGCGCGTTGCCGTAAAACAGGCCGCCCAGGGCGCCCAGCGTGGCGCCCAGCATATTGGTGAGCAGATCGAGCCGCGACGCCACCCGCGTGGGCAAATAGGACTGCGTGGTTTCCATGCCCAGCGACAGCAGGCAGGCGGCCACTGCCGCCGCAATCGCGGCCCAGCCGGGTTTGAGCCGCGGTTGCAGGGCCGGCACCAGCAG
>JAEUNN010000682.1 GCA_016791085.1 Rhodocyclaceae bacterium
TTCCGGCGACTCGGTGCCGGCCCACCTGCTCACACGGGAGGCGTTCGCACTGTATGCGTCCCACCTCGCTCCGGGTGGCGTGATTGCCGTGCATGTGTCCAACAAATACCTCGATCTGGCGCCCGTGGTGCGTCTTGGCGCCGAGCAGGTCGGACTGGTGGCGCAGGCCTTCGACAGCCGCGACGACCTCGCCAACGCCCTGTTCGGTTCGTATTGGGTGCTGGTGGTCAAAGATGCGTCCATTCTCGCCAGGGCCGCCACGCCGGGCACGGAAATTCCGCTGGGCGCGAAAATGCGGCCATGGACCGACGACTACAGCAGCTTGCTGACCGTGCTCAAATGAGTCGTGGCGGGCATCGGCCAGGCAGCCGGGTTCTCAAGGTTTGAGCAGAGGTTTGAGTCCCGCCCACACGTTGTCCAGCATCAAGCCTTGGGCGGCTGCCGTCGGGTGCACCGTATCGGCCTGGAACAGTTCGCGTTTTTCGGCAAATCCCTGCAGTAAGAACGGGACCAGAGCGACCTTGCGGGTTTGGGCGACTTCCACGTAGGCGTGCTCGAACGCGTTCGTATAATCCTCGCCATAATTGGGCGGAATGCGCATGCCAACCAGCAGTACGCGCGCGCCGGATTTCTGCGCCAACGCGATCATGGCTGTCAGATTGTCGCGCATGGCGGGAATGGGCTGTCCGCGCAAACCGTCGTTGGCGCCCAGTTCCAGCACCAGCACCTTGGGTTCGTGCTGGCGCAGCAGGGCAGGGAGCCTGCTGCGGCCGTTGGCGGTCGTGTCGCCGCTGATACTTGCGTTCACTACCTGCCAGGCCGGATTGTGCTGTGCAAGGCGCTGTCCCAACAGGTTTACCCAGCCCAGTTCGCGCGCGATGCCGTAACCGGCCGACAGGCTGTCGCCCACCACCAGCACCGTCGCCGCCCGGGTCGCGACGGCCGGCAGGCAAAGCAGTGCGACGAAAAAAAGCCGCAACGATAGGGTCGAGAACATGGGCAGGCCGAGTCAGTGTGAAATTTGCTGCAGTCGCCGATTGCGCCGGCGCATGCGCGCGCCGGAACCAAAGTCCGAGCCGTGGGTCCGGAAAACGTCCCGGCCGGCGCGCGCCGGGCGAAGCGCGCGCCAGCCGCAGCGTGAGCTTAACAAAATCCCGGCACGCCGGTACTCGGTCGCGGCACAGAATCGGGGCGCGCCACCTGCCGGCAAGGACACGAAGGTCCAGCCGCTACGGCCGCAGCAGTTCCGGATCGGCCGCAAACAGCGCCCGGTGGCCGCCAGAGCCGGGAGCGCGAACGAGCCGTGATTACCGTTTATGTCCCCGCGTGCTTGGGGCATCGAAATCGTGGCAAATTTTCAAAAATTTCACCTTGATGCGACTGACGCAAAATCCGAATACATGAAAGCCGACATCCCAAGCTCCGGCATCCGGCCGGACGAGCGCGTTGCCACCCCGGTGCTGCAAGTAAGGGCGCTGGGCAAGCGCGTCCCCAGCGGCCAGTCCGAACTGACCATCCTGGAGGGCGTGCAGTTCGACGTGGCCGCCGGCGCGACCTGCGCCATCGTCGGCGCCAGCGGCTCCGGCAAGTCCACCTTGCTTGGCCTGCTGGCCGGCCTGGATACGCCCAGCAGCGGTAGCGTGCAACTGGCCGGCCAGGACCTGTTCGCACTTGACGAAGACGCCCGCGCGGCACTGCGCGGGCGCATGGTGGGCTTCGTATTCCAGTCCTTCCAGCTCATGCCGGCGCTCACCGCGCTCGAAAACGTCATGCTGCCTCTGGAACTGGCCGGCCTTGCCGAACCGCGACGGGCGGCGCAGTCGTGGCTGCAGCGGGTGGGTCTGGGAAGCCGCCTCGCGCATTACCCCAAACACCTGTCCGGCGGCGAGCAGCAGCGCGTCGCGCTGGCGCGCGCATTTGCTGCCGAGCCCAAGCTGTTGCTGGCCGATGAGCCCACCGGCAACCTGGACGCGGCAACCGGCGCCGACGTCATAGATCTGCTGTTCGAACTGAACCGCGCGCAGGGTACCACCCTGGTGCTCGTGACCCACGACGAAGCTCTGGCCACGCGCTGCGGCAGCCGCTTGCGGCTGGCCGCCGGCCGTCTGGTCGATTAGTCGCTCGCCTGCGCGCGCCGCCGGGGTGCAGCAAGTGCGCCCGGTGCGTGCGGCGGGCCGGCTTTCATGCGCGTGATCGCTTATACTGCGCAGTTCTTTTGGGTGCGCATGCAATGTCGGTTTTGCTCTGGATAGTTGTCAGTTCCCTGGGTGGCGGCGTACTCAGTGTGTGCGCTGCCGCGCTGGCGGGGTGGCAGGCCAGGCCGCACTGGATTCCGGTACTTATCAGCTATGCGATAGGCGCGCTGCTCGGTGCGGCGTTCCTCGACGTGCTTCCGCACGCGCTCGAAAGCCATGCGGACCCGGCGCAGGCAACGGCCACCATACTTGGCGGCATCCTGCTGTTCTTCCTGCTGGAAAAGCTCGTGCTATGGCGTCATTGCCACGAAGAACAATGTGAAGGCCACGAGCATGCCGCGCCGCATCACGACAACCGCCGCAGCGGCATACTCATTACGGTGGGCGACACCTTTCACAACTTTGTGGATGGCATCCTGATTGCGGCGTCATTCATGCAGAGCATTCCGCTCGGCGTGGTGACCGCGCTTGCCATCATCGCCCACGAAATCCCGCAGGAAATAGGCGATTTTCTGATTTTGTTGCATTCCGGCTACTCGCGCATGCGCGCGCTGGCGCTCAACGTGCTGTCCAGTTTCGCCACGCTGGTGGGCGGCGTGCTGGCCTATTACGCGCTGGATCACGCACGCGGCATGATCCCGGTGCTGTTGGCGATGGCGGCGGCCAGCATGATCTATGTGGCCGTGGCGGACCTGATTCCGGGGCTGCACAAACGCCCCGAATTGCACGCCACGGTCGAACAGGTGTTATTCATCGGGCTTGGAATCGGATCGATCTACGGCGTCCAGCGGGTCGTCGAGGGCTTTGGCCTCTGAGGCGCGGCGGGCGCGCCTGCGGGCCGGCGTACCGAATATCCAGAGGAACAGGGCGAGCGGCGCCAGCCCGTAAAAAACGAAGGTCAGGACGCCGCCGACGATAGTTTCTTCGCTGATCGCCATCATCAGCGCGACGTAACTCCATGCGATGGCAATG
>JAEUNN010000708.1 GCA_016791085.1 Rhodocyclaceae bacterium
GGCTGTGGCTCAATTCGCAGGGCTATCTGTATTTCAGTTCCACGCCCGTGGCGCGCGTCGGCGTGGGCGAACTGACGCTCAGCACGCCCAACGGCAGCATACAGGCCGGGCAGTGGTACCACTTCGCGGCCGTGATCAGCACCAGCGGCAACCACATGCGCATTTACGTGAATGGCCGCCTGCTCGCCGAACGCGCCTACGACGCGAGCGGCATACGCGACACGGGCGGCCCGCTGCGCATCGGCCAGGCGCCCGGCTGGGACAATTATTTCAAAGGCCGCATAGACGAAATAAGCATCTGGAACACGGCACAAAGCGCGGCCGACATACAGGCCGGCATGTACCGCCGGCCCGCCGGCACGGAAAGCGATCTGCTGGCCTATTGGCCGCTGGATGCCGGCGGCGCCACCACGCCGGATGCGAGCGGCCACGGCAATACCGGCTATCTGGGCAGCAGCAGCGCCAACCGGCCGCTATGGACGGCCGACCCGGCGCTGCAATTCGACGGCAGTAACGACTATGCGCAAGCCGGCGACGCCGCCCCGCTGCGCCCGGCCAGCGCGCTCACGCTGGAAGCCTGGGTCAGCCCGGGCGCCAATTTCGCGAGCGGCACGCGCCACATCGTTTCCAAAACGGTGGGCGGCAGTTCGCGCGATTCCTATGCGATCTGGTATTCCGGCGGCCAGTTGCGCGCGGTGGCCGGCAACGCCAGCGGCGGCACCACGCAATTGAATTACAACTGGTCGCCCACCCAGGACGCCTGGTATCACATCGCCTTCAGTTACGACGCGAGCGGCCCCAAGCTCTATATAGACGGCGTGCTGGTGGCCTCGAATTCGTCCACGGCCACGCTGGGCTACGACAGCCACCCGGTGGTCATAGGCGACGCCTACAGCTTCGAAAACCTCGGCCAGCCCTGGTCCGGGCGCATACGCGACCTGCGCCTGTGGAATGTCGCGCGCAGCCAGTCCGACATACAGGCCGGCATGAATGCCGTGCCGACGCGCGCCGAAGCGGGTCTGGCCGCGCTGTGGCGCCTGGACGAAGGCAGCGGCATCGTGGCCCACGACGCCACGGCCAATCACAACAACGCCAGTCTGGGCGTAGCGATCGCACTGCGCCCGCTGTGGGACAGCGGGCCATCGCTGAATTTCGACGGGGTGAATGATTTCGTCGACATGGGCAACCCCATCGCCAACCCGCTCGATCTGGGGGTGGATGCCACGCTGGAAACCTGGGTGCGCTTCAACGCGCTGCCGGTCAATTCCATGGCCACGCTGGCATCGAAAGACCTGGGCGGCGGCAGCCAGAACAAGTGGATATTCGCTTACGCCAACAATTTTGGCGGCGTGGCGGGCGCAACCGTGCTGCACATCAACAACCCGCAGAACGGCGGCTCGGTATTTCTGAGTTCCGACCCCTGGACGCCCACGGCCGGCACCTGGTATCACCTGGCCGTCACCAAATCCGGCAATAACTACAGCTTTTACCGCGACGGCGTATTGGTCGGCACGGCCAGCACGGCGGTCGTGATGCCCGACGTGGCGGCGAATTTCGTGGTCGGCCGCGCCGAAAACAATTTCCCGCTGAACGGCCAGATGCGCGACCTGCGCCTGTGGTCTGCGGCGCGCAGCGCGGCCGAAATACTGGCCAACAAAGATGTCACGCTGA
>JAEUNN010000730.1 GCA_016791085.1 Rhodocyclaceae bacterium
TAGGGCCGCAATAGCAGTACCCATTGCAATAACAGTCATGGTTGTCGGGTATGCGATTTGCGATTCTTGTCAAAAGAGTTTGGCGCGGGGTACGCAGTCTGCGCTCGACTGGCTCGGCGGGAAATTTGGGGGGATTTTTCAGTCCGGATCAGAAAATAGTGACCCGACCCAGGGGCAGGCCGCGGGTTCCGAATCTTCGGCGGGTGCAACTGGTGACGATAAGCCAAAGGTTGGCAGCGCCGCGGAGATTCCAAAGGGTAAGGAAAAGGATGTGCCAGACCGAGCGAGCCCCGGTCAGATTATCGAAGGCCAGCGCCGTACGAGGGAATATAACAAGAATGGCGAGCCGCTGCGCGACTACGACAAGCCGCACCGCGGCTATGAGAGGCCCCATGTTCACGAATGGGAGAATGGCGAACGTGAACACCCAGGGCGTGACTACTCGCCCTTGCCGAGGAAAGATTTTGGAGCATCGGGTTGAAATGATGGACTGGGACTCTCTGGTTGAGGCAAGACTTGACGCGATTCGTGTGGACAATGCAAGAAAGGAAATTCGCATTGATCTGACATGTCCGTGGGAGGGCAATAAGCCGATCCAAATTGTCGGGATAGGCGTCGATGACTTTTGCGCAACAGGCATGCGGTTGTCAAATATAGTTGATCGAGTTACTCAATACGGCAGTGAAGATGTTAAACATCACAGCCTTGAAGTGGCGCGGCGCTTGTTTGTATTGATGCGCGGCGACGACCCCACGCCCTCAGATTTGGAATGGCCTTCATTACGGGAAAGGCTGACAGCCATAGAATCCGGAGCGCTTGTTCTACTTGAAATGGAACCGGTTTATGGTGTGACAGTTCTCATTCTCGCAGAGGCGTTCAGTATTCTGTCAAGTAGTTAGGTGCAGACCCGGCGCCAACCGGACGGTGAGTAACCCAGCATCGAAATGCCTCGGGATAAAAAGCGTTCAAGCTAGATATATTTTTTTCCAACCCCATGTACGTATGCCAGGCGACCATGCTGAGCGCGCGCGTTGCCGGCAGCAACCCCGGCGGCAGCGTCACCTTCGGCGACGGCACCAACGTACTCGGAACCGCGACGGTTACGGCCGGCGTCGCCACCCTGAGCAAAACTTTCGACAGCCCCGGCAGCCGCAGCCTCACCGCGAGCTATGGCGGGGACAGCAACAACACCGCCTCCACCTCGCCCGCCGTCGCACTCAGAATCAACGCCCAGACGGCCAGCGCCACCAGCCTTGGCGCCACGCCCAATCCGGCGCTGCTGACCCAGGCCGTAAGCCTCAGCGCCACGGTGACCGGCACCAACGCTAGCGGCACGGTCACGTTCAAGGACGGCACGAGCGTACTCGGCACGGCAGCGGTCAGCGCCGGGCGGGCCAGCCTGGCCTGGAGCTTCACCAGCCCGGGCGGGCACGGCATAACGGCGAGCTACGGTGGCGACGCGGCCAACGCCGGCAGCACCTCGGCAGCCGTGGCGC
>JAEUNN010000747.1 GCA_016791085.1 Rhodocyclaceae bacterium
GATGGCGTCGTGCCCGCCCGCGACGTGTTCGATGATGTCCGCCTGCAGGCCGCGAAACCCGGCGTAGCCGAACACCCGGTGCAGGACTTCGGCGGCGGCGGCGCGCGTTTCTATCTGCATGCGGCATTTTAGCCTGCCGAAGGCGCTGCGCCCGGGCCGTCGTCTTGTGTGCAGTGCAGCAGAACGTTCCGTTCGGTCTGACTTGTGGCACATGGAGGCGGGTAAAATGGGTACAAGAGCCGTAAAGCGACGGCCGGCGCGTGGCCGCTTGCCGCCTGTACAACCGATCGCTGCGCGGATTGTCAATTGT
This sequence comes from Rhodocyclaceae bacterium, assembly GCA_016791085.1. Taxonomy (GTDB): domain Bacteria; phylum Pseudomonadota; class Gammaproteobacteria; order Burkholderiales; family Rhodocyclaceae; genus JAEUNM01. The sequence goes on from JAEUNN010000747.1 coordinate 311, forward strand.
TTGTGTGCTATTTGCGGTATATGGGGCCAGGTTTGGCCCGCCTTTTTCGGAGATTGCCGGTGCAGGACTGCATGCCCTGGATAGCTCCGCGCGACCTTTGCGGGGGCAGCAAGCGCCGGGTGCCCGGCCGTTTGGCGGCGCGTGCCTGCAGTGAAAGTTTCCGCGCCGGCCGTCCGCCGGCGCCGCGGGAAGCGAACTGATGCTTGCCGCCGGCCTGCTGCGCCTACCTTCGCGCCTGGGCGCGCTGACTGCCCGCCTGTTCCCGCCGCGCCTGCGCGGAATTCTGTATTGGGTGTCGTGCGTGGCACTTATCGTGCTGTCACTGGCCGCGCTTACGCTGCGTCACGTGGTGTTGCCGCGGGTGGACGCATACCGCGCGGAAATTGCCCAGGCGCTCGGAAATTCCTTGGGCCTGCGCGTCGAAATCGAAAATATTCACGCTCGATGGGATGGCCTGCACCCCGAACTGGCCCTGCATGGCCTCAAAGTATTCGACAAGGCCGACCGCCTGGCCTTGCAGCTCGATGCGGTGCGCACGCAAATCGCCTGGTCCTCGTTCGCGCTGGCGGACGTGCGCCTGTACGGCCTGGAACTGTCCGGCATCAAGCTGGATTTGCGGCGCGACAGCGCCGGGCATATTTTCGTGGCCGGGCTGGAAATCGGTGCGCCGGATACCAGCGGCGGCGTGGGGGACTGGATACTTGCGCAGCGCGGCTTCGTGGTGCGCGACGCGGCGCTCACCTGGTCGGACGAAATGCGTGGCGGTCCGCCGCTGGAACTGACCGATGTGCACCTGCGCCTGGAAAATCGTTCCGGGCGTCACCGCTTCGGCCTGCGGGCCAGCGCTGCTTCCGCGTTTGCACAGCACATCGATGTGCGCGGCGATTTGCGCGGCAGCGGGTTTGCCCAACTGCCGGAATGGAAGGGCAATGTGTATGCCGCGATCAGCGGCGGAAATTTCGATGCCCTGCGGCAATGGGTGGATTTGCCTTACGACCTGGTGCCGGGGCGCGGCGATTTGCGCTTTTGGGTGGCGGTGGATGCGCGCGAGGTGAAGTCGCTGACGGCGGATGTCGATCTGCGCAACCTCGCGCTGACCACGGCGGCGGATCTGCCCACGCTGAAATTTTCCGCGCTGGCCGGGCGGGTGGCCTTCAAGCGCTCGGCGGCGGGCATGGAAATCGATGCGCGCCACGCCCTCGCCCAGGGAAGTTGGGGCAGCATAGGCCCGACCGACGTCAAGGTCGATCTGGCGGATATGCAGGACGGCGTGCCGGGCCGTGCAGCGGTCGCGGCCGGGCGCGTGGACCTTGCGTCCGCCGGGGCATTGGCGCTCGCTTTGGCGCCGGAACCCGAACTGCGTGCCAGCATCGCCCGGCTGCAGGCGCGCGGTCTGCTCGACGGGCTACGCCTGTCCTGGACCCGGCGTGACGGGAAACTTGCGGAATATTCGATAAAGACCGGCTTTCAGGGGCTGGGCATGGAGGCCGACGGCCGCGTGCCCGGGTTCGCGCGTTTGGCCGGCAAGATCGATGCCGATCAAAAGGGCGGTACGCTGCAGTTGGACACGCGCAAGGCGACGCTGGATTTTCCGCGGGTGTTCGCGCAATCTACCGTCGCGCTGGACCGTCTGCTGCTGCGCCTGAACTGGGATGCCAAGGACGGCGCGCTGCAATTCAACCTGACCCAGGCCGAATTTGCCAACCATGACGCGGCGGGCAGCGCGAGCGGACGCTACCGTTGGACCGGCACGGGCAAGGGCGATATCGACCTGCAGGCACGGCTGCAGCGTGCGGATGGTGCGTCGGTGTGGCGCTACATGCCGCTCGTGGTGAGTGCGGACGTGCGCGACTGGCTGCAGGCGGCGATTCCGGAAGGCCGCGCTTCGGATGCCGTACTGCACCTCAAGGGCGATCTCGACAAGTTTCCGTTCCGCGGCAGCCGTGACGGGGTGTTCCGGGTCACTGCCAAAGTTGACGACGCCCGGCTCATTTACGCGGCCGGCTGGCCGGAAATCCGCAGCATCAAGGGCGGCTTGCTGTTCGAGGGTGAGCGCATGCTCATCCACGCGCAAAGTGCCAAGCTGTTCGGGGCGGCATTGAGCGAGGTGAGCGCCGAAATCAAGGACCTGGAGGCGGCGTCTTCAGTGCTGCTGGTGAAGGGGCGGGCCGCCGGTCCGACCGCGGAATTTTTCCGCTTCATCGCGCTAAGCCCGGTGTCCGAGCGCATAGACCGCTTTACGGAAGATATGCAGGCGAGTGGCAACGGCGCGCTGAATCTGGCTCTGACATTGCCGCTGGACAAAATCGACAAAAGCGGCGTGAAAGGCAATTTCCAGTTTGCCGGCAATCGCATTACGGTCGATACTGCCCTGCCGGTACTGACCGATGCGGCGGGCATGGTCGAATTTACCGAGGCCTCGCTGTCCATACGCGGTGCCCACGCAAAACTGCTGGGCATGCCCATCAGTCTTGCCGCCGCGACGCGCGGCGATGGAACGGTCGCGGTCAATGTTCAGGGAACGGCGGATATCGCCATTCTGCGCCGCCAACTGCCGGAGGCGAACCTGCTCGAACATCTGGCCGGAAGCACGGCTTGGCGCGCCCAGTTCGGGGTGCGCGGCAAGAACGCCGAAATCGTGATCGATTCCAATCTGGTCGGCATCAGTTCCAGGCTGCCGGAACCTTTTGCCAAGGCGGCCGCGGACAGTCTTGCGTTGCGCGTCGAACGCAGCGAGGTGCTGGATGCGGGCCGCCGCGATTCCCGCCTCATGCCGCTGCCCAGGGAAAGCTGGAAACTCAGTTTGGGGCGCATCGCCAGCGCGCACATGTTGCGCCGGCACGAGAAGGATGCGTATGTGTTCGAGCGTGCGGGCGTGGGTATAGGAGCCGCCGCCGAGTTGCCCGACAAGGGCCTGGCCGTGAGCGTCGCCGCCCCTCGTATCGACGTCGATACCTGGCGTGCGCTACAGGCCAAGGCGCAGGGCACGGGCGCCGCCTCCGGCATTACCGTGGATAGCCTGAGTCTCAAAGCCGCTGTCGTGACCGGATTTGGCAATACGCTCAATGACGTCGTGCTCAAACTGTCGAAACGCGAGGGGGCATGGAGCGGCGATGTGGCCAGCAAGGAAGCCAGCGGCCGTTTCGTTTGGCACGAGCAGGGCAAGGGCCGCTTCGAAGCGCGCTTCAAACAACTCGTGCTTAGCCCGGCCGACCAGGGCAAGGAAAAGCCGGCGCCCGATACGGTGCGCGAACTGCCGGGCATAGATCTGGAAGTCGATGACTTGCGCTTGCGCGGGCGCGCGCTGGGCAGCCTGCAATTGCTGGCGGACAATCGCGGCGGTGAGTGGCTGGTCGAAAAAATCGTGCTGCAACAGCCGGATGCCAATTTTACCGGGAGCGGAAAATGGACCCCGCAGGGCGCCACACAAGTGCGTTTCCGGCTGGAAAGCAGCGACGTGGGGAAAATGCTGGAGCGCATAGGCTATGCCAACGTGGTTGCGCGCGGGACCGCAACCCTGGATGGCCGGCTGGGCTGGCAGGGGTCTCCTCTGGCGATCGACTATCCCAGCATGCAGGGCGCGCTGCGGCTCGACGCCGCAAAAGGTCAATTTGCGAAAATCAATCCCGGCGCCGGGCGCCTGCTCGGGATTTTGAGTTTGCAATCTTTGCCGCGCCGCATCACGCTGGATTTTCGCGACATTTTTAGCGAAGGGCTGGCATTTGACACGATAGGTGGTGATCTCGACGTTGCGCGCGGAGTCATCACGACGAAAAATCTCGCCATCAACGCACCGGCCGCAAAAATATCGATCACCGGGCAAGCCGATCTTGCTCAGGAAACCCAGAATTTGCTGGTACGCGTGCAGCCGGCCTTGTCCGGTTCGGTGGCCATGGGCGCGTTGCTCGCAAATCCTGCCGTGGGCGTGGCGGCTTACCTGGCGCAAAAGGTGCTTAGTGATCCGCTGGACCAGATATTTGCATATAAATACAGCGTAACCGGCGCCTGGGCCGATCCCAAGGTCGAGCGCTTCGCGAGCCAGCCCGATGCTGCGGCTGGCGCAAAAGCCGAGGAGGCTGCCAAACGATGACAGACAAAGCCGCTACCAGGCGCCGCATACGGGTGGCTGCCGTGCAGCTCGTTTCCGGGATGGACGTGGCCGACAATCTGGCGCGGGCCGAAGCCCAAGTTGCCCGGGCCGCCGATCGCGGCGCGCAATTGGTGGCCTTGCCCGAGTATTTCGCGCAAATCCACCCGGACGAAACGGCCAAGTTGCGCCTGCGCGAAATTCCCGGCGCCGGGCCGCTGCAGGATTTTCTGTCCCGCACCGCACAACGTTATGGCGTGGTGCTGGTTGGGGGCACCATTCCGCTTTTCTGCGACGAAGCAGACAAAGTATTCAATTCCTGCCTGGTATTCGACAGCGACGGCAGGCCGCTCGCGCGGTACGACAAAATCCACCTGTTCGGATTTACGAAAGGCTCGGAAAATTACCAGGAAGCCAGTACGATTCAGCCCGGACGCGAGATTACCGTGTTCGACTGTGCGGCAGGCCGCGTGGGACTTGGGGTTTGTTATGACATCCGCTTCGCGGAGCTGTTCCGTGCCATGGGCGAAACCGAGCTGATTGTGATCCCCGCAGCGTTCACGGAAACCACAGGCCGTGCGCATTGGGAAGTGCTGCTGCGCGCGCGGGCAATTGAAAATCAGTGTTACGTGCTGGCCTCTGCGCAAGGCGGCAAGCACCAGAGCGGGCGCATGACGCACGGCAACAGTATGCTCGTGGATCCTTGGGGGGCAGTGGTCGCCCGCCTGGACAAGGGCGAGGATGTGCTGGCAGATGATATCGATTTGGATTATCTTAACGAGATTAGGCAAAATTTGCCCGCGCTCAGACACCGCGTATTACGATGACTACCGCCACCATCCCGCCCGGCGCGAAGCGCGCTGCGTGGCCATCGACCTTGGCCGAAGTGACGGTCATGGATTCGGAGCGCATGCGGCCGATGTGTATCGAGCAGGAAGATATTGCCGGTACGCACGAATTGGCGCGTCAAAAGGACAAGTTCCGGCTCAAACTGCTGTCCCTCGATACCGACCGCAAGTCCGAAACCAGTCTGCTCATCGAAAAGATGTACTCGTGGCGCGGGTACAACATGAAGTCAGGGCTGGAGCAAAACCCCAACCGCATCACGCTCAACGCAGAACTGAACGGCCGCATATACGGCACCTTGACGGTGAACCTCGATTCGCCGGCCGGGTTGTCGGTGGACGAAACCTATCGCGAAGAAGTGAACAGCTTGCGCAGCCGGGGCCGCAAGGTGTGCGAGTTCGGCAAATTCGCGGTCGAGCAGGCGGTGCGTTCCAAGCGTCTCATCGCAACGCTCATGAACCTGCTGCTCGTGTACGCCCACCGGCTCAATGGCTGCGATGATGCGCTCATCGAGGTAAATCCGCGCCACACCGGGTTTTACGAAAAGTACATGGGGTTTGCGCGCTTCGGCTCGGAGCGCCTGTGCCCGCGTGTCAATGCGCCGGCCGTCTTGCTGCGCCTGGATTTCGACTACATGGACCGCCAGGTCGAACTTCTGGGTGGGCGCTGGCGCGAACTTCCCGACGAAAAAAGCTTCTACAAGTACTTCTTCCCGCCGGAACAGGAAGCGCAAATCGTTGCGCGCCTGCGCCAGAACAATGCCGAGTAGCCGGTGCGCTGCCGGCACGGGTAACTCCCGACGCCCCGCGCGTCGCGCATCGAGGGCATTTCCGCCATGAGCGAAGTTTTGACCGTCGCCACCGGGCTGGCCGCCGCCAGCACTCCGGATTCGTTGCTGCATGTTGCGGCTCACCACCTGCTTGCGCCCTATGAACTTGGGCACCGCGAAATCGATCGCGTGTTCGGCGTGCTGGCCGGCCACAGCATCGACTACGCGGACCTGTATTTCCAGTACCAGCGTTCCGAGGGCTGGAGCCTGGAAGAAGGCATCGTGAAGGCCGGCAGTTTCAATATCGAACAAGGCGTAGGTGTGCGTGCGATACGTGGCGAACGCACTGCCTTCGCGTATTCGGACGAAATCAGCATGCCGGCGCTGGAAAGCGCGGCACGTGCGACACGCGCCATCGCCGCACAAGGCCAGGCTGTCGCGGCTGCCATAACGCCGGTGCCGGCTCCGCGCGCGCTGTACGAGGCGCGCGACCCGCTCGCATCGCTCGATGACGTCGAAAAAGTGCGCCTGCTCGAGCGCCTGGAAGCGTACGCGCGGGCGGCCGATACGCGTGTCGTTGAAGTCATGGCGCATATCGCGGGCGTGTACGAAGTCATTTTGATCGCTCGCGCGGATGGTCACCTCGCTGCGGATGTCCGGCCGCTGGTGCGCGTATCGGTCACCGTCATAATGGGAGCGGCCGGCCGGCGTGAGCAAGGATCGTCCGGCGGTGGCGGGCGTTACGATTACAGCTACTTCACGGACGACCTGCTCAAGGAATACGCCCAGCGTGCGGTTCACCAGGCATCGGTAAATCTGGCCGCGCGCCCTGCGCCTGCCGGCCCCATGACGGTCGTGCTCGGCTCTGGCTGGCCGGGCATATTGCTGCACGAAGCAATAGGGCACGGACTTGAAGGCGACTTCAACCGCAAAGGAAGCTCGGCGTTTTCGGGCCGCATCGGCACGCGTGTTGCCGCCAAAGGCGTCACCGTCGTGGACGACGGCACCATACCGCAGCGGCGCGGCTCACTGACCATAGACGACGAAGGCACGCCCACCCAGCGCACCGTGCTGATAGAAGACGGCATATTGCGCGGCTACATGCAGGACCGCATGAACGCGCGCTTGATGGGCGTCGCACCAACCGGGAACGGGCGCCGAGAGTCCTTCGCCCATACCCCGATGCCGCGCATGACCAATACGCTCATGCTGGGCGGTGAGCGTGAGCCCGAGGAAATCATCGCCTCGGTCAAGAAGGGGCTGTATGCGGCCAACTTTGGCGGTGGCCAGGTCGATATCACGAGCGGAAAATTCGTGTTTTCCGCGGCCGAGGCCTATCTGATCGAAAACGGCAAGATCGGCGCCCCCGTGAAGGGCGCGACGCTGATCGGCAATGGTCCGAACGTGCTGACCCGCGTGAGCATGATAGGCAACGACATGTGCCTCGATCCCGGCGTGGGAACCTGCGGCAAAGATGGCCAGAGCGTTCCGGTCGGCGTGGGCCAGCCCACCCTGCGTGTGGATGGCCTCACCGTAGGCGGCACGGCCTGACCCAAGGATAGCCTTGCGGCGCTTGCTCCCGTTCCAGGGCTGGGGTGGTTCGTGTGTCGCGCCGCACTGGCGGAAAGGGCCGGCACCGGCCGCGCACCCGGGTCCGTGAAAAGAAATTTGCGGCGAGGGTTTACAAATCCAAAAACACTGCCTATAATCTCGTTTCTCTGCTGCTGATGCAGCAACGATCTTTAAAAAGCAAACAGCC
>JAEUNN010000753.1 GCA_016791085.1 Rhodocyclaceae bacterium
TACCTGGTCAAACCTTTCAATCTCGACGAACTGGCCGCGCGCGTGCGCGCGCTGTTGCGGCGCGCGGCCGGGCGCGCCCAGCCGCTGATAGAAATCGGCGACCTCAGCGTGGACCCCGCGGCGCACGAGGTGCGCCTGGCCGGCGCGCCGGTCAAATTGTCGGCGCGCGAATTTGCGCTGCTCATGGCGCTGGCCGAACGTCCGGGTCAGCCGCTGTCGCGCGCCCAGCTCGAAGAGCGGGTGTATGGCTGGGAAGAAGAAGTCGAAAGCAATGCGGTCGAGGTGCACATCCACGCCCTGCGCCGCAAGCTGGGCGCGCACTGGATCAAGAACGTGCGCGGCGTGGGTTACATGGTGCCGCGCGCAGCGTGAATTCGATACGCCGCAAACTGTTGGCCGCGCTGCTGGCGACGCTGGCGGCGGCCCTGGCCGCCGGCGGCTATGGCACCTATCTGAGCGCGCGCGAAGAAACCGACAAGCTGTTCGACTACCAGTTGCGCCAGATCGCGCTGGGCCTGCGCGACCAGGCCTTCGGCTTCGCGGTGCCGCAGGCCGGGCCGGACGAGGCGGATTTCGATTTCGTGATCCAGGTGTGGGACCGCGAGGGGCTGCGGCTGTACCTGTCGCGTCCGCACAGCATATTGCCGAATCGCGCGCAACTGGGCTGGTCCACGGTGGCCACCGCGGACGGGCGCTGGCGCGTGTTCGCGATGCAATTGAGCGGGCAGGTCATACAGGTCGCCCAGCCCATGTCGGTACGCGAAACGCTGGCGGCGCGCGCCGCGCTGCATGCGGTGGCGCCGTATGCCTTGTTGCTGCCGCTATTGGGCTGCGTGATCTGGATCATCGTGGGACGCGGGCTGGCGCCGCTCGCGCGCATCGCGCGCGCGGTCGAGACGCGCGGCGCCTCGTCGCTGGCACCGCTGGCCGAACGCGACGCGCCACAAGAAGCTTTGCCTCTGGTGCGCGCCTTGAACGATTTGTTGCGCCGCCTGGATGCGGCCATGGATGCGCAGCGCGCATTCATCGCCGATGCCGCGCACGAATTGCGCACTCCGCTCACCGCCTTGCAACTGCAGGCGCAATTGTTGGCGCGGGCGCCCGACGCGGAAGCGCGTGCGGCCGCCCTGGGCGAATTGCAGACCGGATTGCAGCGCGCCGTGCACCTGGTGCAGCAGTTGCTGACGCTGGCGCGC
>JAEUNN010000801.1 GCA_016791085.1 Rhodocyclaceae bacterium
CGCCTGCGCCATGAGCGGGGCGGTCACGATGAATATCACGACCAGCACGAGCATCACGTCGACGAGCGGCGTCATGTTGATTTCCGCCATGGGCCGGCGGCCCGGCGCTTCCAGTCCGCCCATGCTCATGCCGCGCTCCCGGCCGCGGCCGGCCGGCTGCAATAGTGCGCGTAAAGCGCGAAGCCGTAGCCCTGCAAATCCTGTTCGATCAACAACAGCGCACGCGCGAGCAGGTTGTAGGCGAGCACCGCCGGTATCGCCACGAACAGGCCGGCCGCGGTCATGATGAGGGCTTCGCCCACCGGCCCCGCCACCTGATCCAGACTGGCCTGGCCACTTGCGCCTATGGCAGCGAGCGCATGGTAGATGCCCCATACCGTGCCGAACAGCCCGATGAAAGGCGCCGTGGCACCCACCGACGCCAGGAAGGACAGTCCGGATTCGAGCTGCCGCGCGCTGGCCTGTATGGCCTGGCGCAGCGCACCGCCCACCAGTTCCCCCTGCGTGACCGCCGCGGCGGCCTGACCCTGATAATGCACCAGAGCGGCGTGGCCGTCGCGCGCGATGCGCCCATAAGGTTCCGGCCCTTGCCGGGCATCCTGGATGCCACCACTCGGCAACAGAGCGTGCAGGAAAGGCCGGCCGCGCCGGCGCAGGCCGTGGAATTGCCATAATTTGGCACCCGCCACGGCCCAGCTCGCCACCGACAATAGCGCCAGCAGCAGCGCAACCGCGTGCGACACGGCATCGCCCTGCGCCCAATAGTGCGAAAAATCCAAGCTATAGTGCATGTTCAGTTCTCCAGACTGAATGAAATCGGTATGAGCACCCAGGTCGCCACGGCCACTCCGCCGCGCTGCGCCGGAACGAAACGCCACCTGGCCACCGCGGCAAGCGCCGCGTCGTCGAGCCGCTCGAAATTCGAGGACTGTTTGATTTCGAGTTTTTCCGCGCTGCCCAGCGCCGTGACCCAGGCGCGCAACAACACCTTGCCCTGTTCGCGCATGCGCCTTGAGAGCGCCGGATAAGCCGGCTTGGGGTTATCCAGATAGGCCGCATCGAAACTGGCCGGGATGAGCGCCGGCGGTGCCGCCTCGGCCGGCACTGCAGCGCTCGCGGCAGCCGCGGCGGGCGCCGCGAGCGGGGCCGCCGCCACGCGCTGGTCGGCCATGGCGGCGGATTCGGCGACCGCCTGCGGCGCGGCAGCGGGCCGCGCCGCAGGCGTGGCAGCGCGCGCGGGCCGTGCTTGCGGCTTGGCCGGTGCCGGCAGCGGCTCACGCGGCGCCGGCAGCGGAGCGGGTTGCGCGACCGGCGCGGCTTCCGCAGCCAGCAGCTGGATGCTGATGGGCACTTCGAGCGGCGCCGGCACATTTGCCGGCAGCCGCGCAATAACTGCGACCAACACGCCGTGCGCGGCCAGCGCGAACAGCGCCCACAGCGCGCGCGCCGGCCAGTTGGCGGGCAAATCCGTGGTGGCGCTCAACATTAGCTTTGCGCCCACATGCGCAGCAGGTTGTGATAACAGGACGTGAAAGCCACGGCTTCGGCGCTTTCGCCGGCCTGGGCGCGCAGCGAGGCGATGGCCTGGTCCATGTCGAACAGCAGGCGGCGCCTCTCGGTTTCGCGCACCATACTTTCCAGCCAGGAAAAACAGGCGAGGCGCGCGCCGCGCGTCACGGGTTCCACGCGATGCACGCTGGACGACGGATACAGCACGAGGTCGCCGGCCGGCAGCTTGACGGCTTCGGTGCCGAAGCCATGCTCGATCACCAGTTCGCCGCCCACATATTCGCCCGGATCGGCCAGAAACAGCGTGAATGACAAATCCGTACGCACGTGGTTGCCGCTGGCGGCGTGCGTGCGTATCGCGTTATCGACGTGGTTGCCGAAACTGTTGGTGGTGCCGCTGTAGCAATTGAATAGCGGCGGGTAAATTTTGCGTGGCAGCGCGGCCGCGAAAAACAGCGCGCTGCGGCCCAGCGCATCGAGCACGAGCTCGCGCAACCGGCGCGCGGCCGGCGCGCTTTCCGGCAGTTGCAGGTTGTTCTTGACGCGGCCGGCCTGGCTGCCGGCCGTCATGCGGCCGTCCGCCCAGTCCGCCTCGGCCAGGCAGGCGCGGGCGCGCGTCAGCTCATCCATGGTGAGCACCTGCGGCACGTGCAACAACATCCTCTACCCTTTCCGCCCCGGCCGCACGAGCGGCCTGGCCTATCAGAAAAATTTGTAATCGAAACTGACCTGCACGGTGCGCAGCGTGCCCGGCACGACGTGGCCGCCGTTCTCATAAACCGATTCGTAATAGCGCGTGTTGAACAGGTTGAACAGATTCACGCGCACCGCATAGTTGCGCTCGGCGTAAGCCAGCATGGCATCCCAGCGCTGATACGAGGGCGCGATATTGGGCGTCACGGGCACGGCGGTGGTGCTGGTCGCGCCATAGGCCAGACGCGCGCTCTTGCCCTCCACACCGCCGCCCGCCTTCCAGTGCGGCGCAAACTTGTAAGTGGTCCATAAGCTGTAACTTACCGGCGGCGTATTGCGCGGGCGCATGCCGATCAGATTGGGATTAAGGTGGTCGTCGATGCGCGCGCGCATGAAACTAAGCGTGCCGAACATTTCCCAGTTGCGCGTAAGACGGCCGCTCGCTTCCAGTTCCAGACCGTCGGTATGGCGCTTTTTCGACAGCAGCCCGCCGCTCGCTTCGAGGTCGGTATTGCGCTCCCATTCCTTTTCCGCGCGGTACAGCGAAGTGCGCAAGGACAGGTCGCCGTCCAGCACGTCCCACTTGGCGCCCAGTTCCAGCGTGCGGCTACGCTCGGGCGGAAATGGGTCGGCGGCGGATAACTGGTACAGGTCGGCGGTCGGATTGAACGAATCGCTGAACGTGAGGTAGTAATGGCCCACATCGTCCGGTTGCCAGGACAGCCCCGTGCGATAGCTCCATTCGCCGAAATTCAACGTGGCCGGGCCATTGAACGCGTTGCTCACGATCTGATAGTCGGCGCGCATGTCGTCGCGGCGCACGCCGGCCAGCACTTTCCAGTTCTGCGCCACTTCGACCACGTCCTGCAGGTACAGCCCGGTCGACAGCCCGGTGTAGGAATTGATGGCGTTCCGGATGCGGTTGCCGTAAGAACCGGGCAGCGCGTCGTCGGGATTCGGGTCGCCCACCGTGGTGGGCGGCGCGACGGCCGCAGCAATACGGTTATACGACCAGCGCGAGGCCCGCTCGGCCAGCACTTCCAGCCCGGCCAGCACTTCGTGCTTGAAACGGCCGGTCGCGAAACGCGTGGTCAGATCGCTCTGTAGCGTATACGTATCTTCTTCGCCGCCGCGCGCCTGGCGCTGGCGATTGATGACCGATGCATCGGTCACCGGCGCGACACCCGGCAGGCGCGGCGCGACGGCCCACAATTCGCGCTTGTAATTGGCCACCCGCAGGACCGTGCGCAATTCCGTGTCGCGCGAAAAACGGTGCACGTGGCGGCCCGTGATCATGGTCGTGTCGTTGTCCTCATAGTCGGCGCGCGTGCCGTAAAAGCGCTCCGCGGGCACGTCCAGCGGCCGGTGGTCGCGGCCGTAAGGCACGCCATAGTCGGGAATGTTGCGCGTCTGCAGGTAATACGCCGACAGCAGGAATTCGTCGTCCGTGCCCATGCCCAGGCGCAGCGACGGCGCCACGCCCATGCGTTTCGACTCGACCACGTCGCGCGTGCTGCCGGCGTCGGTCGTCATCAGGTTCAGGCGCAGCGCGGCGTGCTCGCCTAGTTGTTTGTTTACGTCGGCGGTGGCGCGCCGATAGCGCTCGCTGCCCAGCGTGACGCCGGCGCGGGCAAAATCGGCCGGTTCGGGCTCCTTGCTGACCTGATTCACGACCCCGCCGGCCTGACCGCGGCCGAACAGCATGGCGGCGGACCCCCGCAACACATCCACCTGGTTCAGATTGAACGTTTCGCGGTTGTATTGCGCGGTGTCACGTATGCCGTCCAGGTAGAGGTCGCCGAACGAATAGAAGCCGCGCAAGTTCATGTTGTCGCCTATGCGCCCGCCCTCGGCCGCATTGAACGTGAGGCCGGCCACGTTGCGCAGTGCCTCCTTCAGCGTATTGGCGTTGGTTTCTTCGATCAGCTGGCGCGGCAGCACGGTAAGTGCCTGCGGCACGTCACGCGGCAATTGCGGCACCTTGCCTACGCGCGTCACCCCGCCCTGCAGCCCGCTGGGGGCCGCTTCGGCGGCGTCCTTGACGCGCACCTCGGGTAGTGCCGTGTCGCCCGGCGCGGTTTGCGCCTGCGCCCAGATCGAAGACGATGCGGACAGCGCGATCAGCGCGCCCAGCGCAACCGGTGCGCGGCTGTGTTCGATGCAATAAGCCATAAGTATCCTCTGCAAATGACTGAGGACATGGCTGGCATGCACGCGCGCGGCGGCTGGCTAGTCCGTTGGGGTTGAGGCCGCTGCGGCAAGCGCCGCGGAGCCGGAAATCGGGTTATCGCCGCCGCTTGCAAGGTGCGGCCGCAGTGGGCGCCGGCGCGCCCGGGCATGACCTGGTCGCCCGGCCGGCACGGCCACACAGGGGCTGGATGTTTCACTTGGTCAGAATGAGCTTGCCGGCGCGCGTGACGCGCAAGGTATACACGCATCCGGCGTGGGCAATTTTAAGTTCGCTCTGCCCGCCCAGTATGGCCGCGCTATCTACGGGCGCGGCACCGGCATCAGGCGTCCGCCCGCTGGCGCGGCCGGCAGCCGCGGGGGGAGCTTTGTGGGCAGCCTGGGTCATGGTGGGTGCTCGTTCCGAAAGTTTCGTAATGCAAATCATTATTATTTGAGAACG
>JAEUNN010000839.1 GCA_016791085.1 Rhodocyclaceae bacterium
CGTGGCGGCGCGCGGCGGCGAAATGGTGAAACAGGTGGTGGGCACCATGGGGGCGATCCAGGATGCCAGCCGCAAGATCGCGGACATCATAGGGGTGATCGATTCGATCGCCTTCCAGACCAACATACTGGCGCTCAACGCAGCGGTGGAAGCGGCGCGCGCGGGCGAACAGGGGCGCGGCTTCGCGGTGGTGGCCTCGGAAGTGCGCAGCCTCGCCCAGCGCAGTGCGCAGGCGGCCAAAGAAATCAAGACGCTGATCGCGGATTCGGTGGAGCGCGTGGAACAGGGCGCGAAACTGGTGCAGTCGGCGGGCGGCACGATGGACGACATGGTCGGTGCGGCACGCCAGGTGGGCGCGCTGGTGGCCGATATCGCGGCCGCTTCGCGCGAACAGGCGAGTGGCATCGAACAGGTGACTCAGGCCGTCGGCCAGATGGACGAAGCCACGCAGCAGAACGCTTACGCCGTGCAACAGGCGGCCGCGGCGGCCGCAAGCCTGGAACAGCAGGCACAAAGCCTCATGCAGGCAGTCAGCGTGTTCCGCCTCGAAGACGGCAATCATGCGCCGCGCGCGCCGGCCCCGCTGGGACGGGTCGAACGGCGCGCGCCCGGCGGTCGGGCTGCCAACGACATGCCCGCCGCACCGCGCCCGGTGTTGCCGGTTAGCGAGGCCGATGCGCAATGGGAAGAGTTTTAAAGGCGCGTGCGGGCCGGACCCACGTGCCGCAAAAAAAGCTTGCGGTTACGGCCCTACAGCCGTACCGCGGCATGCCGTAATACGCAAAGGACTTCAGTGCGAAGGGTGTACAGATGAAAGTTAACCTGCCAGTAACTCAACGAGAAGCAGAAATGCGCGACGGTATGACGATCGTGTCGAAGACCGATCTCAAAGGCGTCATAACGTACATCAATCGCGACTTCCTCGAAATCAGCGGCTTTACGGAAAAGGAATTGATCGGCACCTCGCACAACATCGTGCGTCACCCCGACATGCCCAAGGAAGCTTTCGAAGACCTCTGGAATTCCCTCAAGGAAGGCCGCCCCTGGACCGGGCTGGTGAAAAACCGCTGCAAGAACGGCGACCATTACTGGGTCATGGCGAATGCCGCGCCCATACGCGAAAACGGGCGCATCGTCGGTTACATGTCGGTGCGCACGCGCCCCGCGCGCGAAGCCGTGGCGGCGGCCGAGGCCGCCTATGCGCTGTTCCGCGACGGCAAGGCCAAAGGTCTGCAAATCCGCGACGGCAAGG
>JAEUNN010000859.1 GCA_016791085.1 Rhodocyclaceae bacterium
CTACTCCCACTCTATGGTCGCCGGAGGCTTGCCGGAAATGTCGTACACGACGCGATTGATGCCGCGCACTTCGTTGATGATGCGGTTCGATACGCGGCCCAGCAGCTCGTGCGGCAGTTCGGCCCAGCGTGCGGTCATGAAATCCTGCGTTTCGACCGCGCGCAGCGCAACGACCCATTCGTAGGTGCGGCCGTCGCCCATTACGCCGACGCTTTTCACCGGCAGGAATACCGCGAAGGCCTGGGAAGTTTTGTCGTACCAGCCGGCGGCGCGCAGTTCGTCGATGAAAATCGCATCGGCGCGGCGCAGCAGATCAGCAAAATCGCGCCGCACTTCGCCCAGTATGCGCACGCCCAGACCGGGGCCGGGGAAAGGATGGCGGTACACCATGTCGTGCGGCAGGCCCAGTGCGATGCCCAGTTCGCGCACTTCGTCCTTGAACAGTTCGCGTAGCGGTTCCAGCAGCTTGAGGTGCAGGGTTTCGGGCAGGCCGCCCACATTGTGGTGGCTCTTGATGGTGGTGGCCTTCTTGCTTTTCGCGCCGGCGGATTCGATCACGTCCGGGTAAATCGTGCCCTGCGCGAGCCATTTGGCGCGCGGCAGCAGGGCGGCCTGTTCCTGGAAAATGTGGACGAATTCGCGTCCGATGATTTTGCGCTTGGCTTCCGGGTCGGTTACGCCGGCCAGCTGGTCCATGAAGCGCGCGCCGGCATCCACATGCACGAGCGTCATGCCCATGTGGCGCTGGAAAGTGTCCACCACCTGTTCGGCTTCATTCAGGCGCAGCAGGCCGTTATCGACGAACACGCAAGTAAGCTGGCGGCCGATGGCGCGATGAATCAGCGCCGCCGCCACCGACGAGTCCACGCCGCCCGACAGGCCCAGTATGACTTCGTCGCTGCCCACGCGCGCGCGGATGTGTTCCACCGCGCGCGCGATGTAGTCGCCCATGATCCAGTCCGGCCGCGCGCCGCAAATGTCGAGCACGAAGCGCTCCAGCAGGCGCCGGCCCTGTATGGTGTGGGTAACTTCCGGATGGAACTGCACGCCATAGAAGCCGCGCGTTTCGTCGGCCATGCCGGCGATGGGGCAGGCCGGCGTCGAGGCCATGAGCCGGAAGCCGGGCGGCATGTCGCTTACTTTGTCGCCATGGCTCATCCACACCTTGAGCATGCCGTGGCCTTCCGGCGTCTGGAAATCCTGGATGCCGTCCAGCAGGCGCGTGTGGCCGCGCGCGCGCACTTCGGCATAGCCGAATTCGCGCTTGTGGCCGGCTTCGACCTTGCCGCCCAGTTGCTGCGCCATGGTCTGCATGCCGTAACAAATCCCCAGTACCGGCACGCCGGCTTCGAACACGGCTTGCGGCGCGCGTTCGGTGGCATCTTCGTAGGCGGACATGTGCGACCCCGACAGGATGATGCCGCAGGGGTCGAATTCGCGCACGAATTGGTCGCTCGCGTCGCAGGGATGGATTTCGCAATACACGTGGGCTTCGCGCACGCGCCGGGCGATCAGTTGCGTGACCTGGGAGCCGAAATCGAGGATGAGTATTCTGTTCTGCATGCTGGCGTGCTCGCCGCGGGTGACACGGCTGCCGCGCGCCTGCGCGCCCGGCAACCGGAATGCAAGGACATGGGCCGGGCCGCTCGGGCCATATCAGTCCACGTGATAGTTGGGCGCTTCCTTGGTGATCTGCACGTCATGGACGTGCGATTCGCGTATGCCGGCCGATGTAATTTCGACGAATTCGGCGCGTTCGCGCAATTCGTCCACGGTGGCGCAGCCGCAATAGCCCATGGCTGCGCGCAGGCCGCCGGTGAGCTGGGTAATGACCGCCGCCACCGGACCCTTGTAGGGCACGCGGCCTTCGATGCCTTCCGGCACCAGCTTGTCCACGTTGGCATCGGCCTCCTGAAAGTAGCGGTCGGCAGCCCCTTGCTGCATGGCGCCCAGACTGCCCATGCCGCGGTAGGACTTGTACGAACGGCCCTGGAACAGCACGGTTTCGCCGGGCGCTTCTTCGGTGCCGGCGAACAGTCCGCCCAGCATGACGCAATTGGCGCCGGCCGCGATGGCCTTGGCGATGTCACCCGAATAGCGGATGCCGCCGTCGGCGATAAGACCGACGCCGCTGCCTTCGAGCGCGCGCGCGACATTGTCTATGGCCGTCACCTGGGGCACGCCGACGCCGGCCACCACGCGCGTGGTGCAGATCGAACCCGGCCCTATGCCCACCTTGACGCCGTCGGCGCCATGTTCGACCAGCGCGCGCGCGGCCGCCGCCGTGGCGACATTGCCGCCCACGACTTCCACATCGGGATAATGCCGCTTGATCCACTTGACGCGGTCCAGCACGCCTTGCGCATGACCGTGCGCGGTATCCACCACCAGCACGTCCGCGCCGGCTTCGGCCAGCAGCGCGATGCGCGCTTCCGTGCCTTCGCCCACGCCGACCGCGGCCCCGACGCGCAGGCGCGCATGGGAATCCTTGCAGGCGAGCGGATGTTCGGTCGATTTGAGCATGTCCTTGACGGTGATGAGGCCGCGCAATTCGTCGCTGTCACCCAGCACCAGCACGCGTTCCAGACGGTGCTTGCGCAGCAGGCTGCGGGCCTCGTCCTGCGATGTGCCTTCGCGCACGAACACCAGGCGGTCGCGCGGCGTCATGAGGGCGGACACCGGCAAATCCAGGTTGGATTCGAAGCGCAGGTCGCGATTCGTGACGATGCCCACCACACGGCCGTTTTCCACGACCGGAAAGCCGGAAATGCGGTGCATGCGCGCGAGCGCGACCAATTCGCGGACTTTCATGGCCGGTGCTATGGTGATCGGGTCGCGCAACACGCCGGACTCGAAGCGCTTGACCTTGGCAACCTGGGCGGCCTGGTCTTGCGGCGCGAGGTTTTTATGGATGATGCCTATGCCGCCTTCCTGTGCGATGGCGATCGCCAGGCGCGCTTCGGTGACCGTGTCCATGGCCGCCGAAACCAGCGGTACGTTGAGCGTGATGTTGCGCGTGAGCCGCGTGCTGAGCTTGGTGTCACGCGGCAGGATGTTGGAATGCGCGGGCAGGAGCAGGACGTCGTCGAAGGTCAGGGCCCGTTGGGTGAGGCGCATCAGTTCTATCCCTACTGACAAAAACGTATTATACGTACCTCGCCCGCCCGGGTCCAACCAGGGA
>JAEUNN010000862.1 GCA_016791085.1 Rhodocyclaceae bacterium
CCCATGCGCTGCAACAGCTTGAGCATGGTGCGCACGTCGTTCAAGGCCGGCACGCGCGTGAGCGTGAGCGGCTCGCGCGTGAGCAGGCTCGCGCACAGTATCGGCAAGGCGGCGTTTTTCGCGCCTGAAATATTGATTTCACCGCGAAGCTGCGCCCCGCCTCTGATCAGCAATTTATCCACAGATTGAAATTCCGGAATTGAAAAATCTTTGTCTCATGCCGGCGCCGCGCGCAGGCCGCGAACCTTGCGGCAGCCGGTCAGGACGACCACTCTTCCGGCGTGAGCGTGCGCATCGACAGGGCGTGTATTTCCTCGCGCATGCGATCGCCGAGCGCGCCAAACACCAATTGATGCTGCTTGAGCCGCGACAGGCCGCGAAATTGCGCGGACACGATGATCGCTTCGAAGTGCTGGCCGTCGCCGCTCACTTCGCAATGGTCGCAGGCGATGCCGGCGCGTATCGATGTTGCTATGCTGTCGGGGGTGACCATGGCATGCGTCCCGGGCGTTGGCGCGCGCTCAGCCGCGCAATTTGTAACCGCTGGCGAGCATTCTGAGTGTAGCCGCCGCCAGCAGCAGAAAACACAGGGCCGTCACGGCGAAACTCATCCACGGCGACACGTCGGAACGTCCGAAAAATCCGTAGCGGAAGCCGTCGATCATGTAAAAAACCGGGTTCACGCGGGATAGTCCGTGCCAGAAGGCGGGCAGCGAGTGGATGGAAAAAAACACGCCGGACAAAAAAGTCAGCGGCATGATAATGAAATTCTGGAAGGCCGCAAGCTGATCGAACTTGTCGGCCCAAATGCCGGCGATCACGCCCAGTGCGCCCAGTATGCCGCCGCCCAATAGCGTGAATACCACAATCCACAGCGGCGCCGCGTAGTGCAATTCGACCATCCAGCAGGTACCGAGCCATACCCCCAGCCCTACCACGGCACCGCGCAGCACCGCCGCCAGCACATAGGCGGAAAAGAACTCGCGGTACGAAAGCGGCGGCAACAGCACGAATATGATGTTGCCGGTCACCTTGGACTGGATCAGCGACGACGAAGTGTTGGCGAACGCGTTCTGCAGCACGCTCATCATGATGAGCCCCGGCACCAGAAACGAGGTATAGGACAAATCGTCATACACCTTGACCTGGCGCTCCAGCGTGTGCGAGAACACCAGCAGGTACAACAGCGCGGTCAGCACCGGCGCCGCCACGGTCTGGAAACCCACCTTCCAGAAGCGCAGCACTTCCTTGTACAGCAATGTGCGAAAACCTTGCATGGCGCGTCGGGG
>JAEUNN010000866.1 GCA_016791085.1 Rhodocyclaceae bacterium
TCAGGCGCGGTAACTTTCCAGGATGTGGATGTAATTGGCGCGGTCGAAGGCGGCCGGGTCGGCCAGGGTCAGTTGCGCCAGTTCGCCGCGGAAATCCGCAACCGATCCGAAGCCGCGTTCGTCCATCCACTGCTCGAGGCCGTCGCGCAGCACGCCCAGGTGGCCGATGCCGTGGCGCAGCAGCGCCGCCGTGGTCATGACCACGTCGGCGCCGGCCAGCAGGTATTTGATGACTTCGCGCGCACTATCCACGCCGCCGGAAGCGGCGATCGAAGCCGGCAGGCGGCCGTACAGGGCGGCGATCCAGGTGAGCGGCAGGCGTATGTCGGCGGCCGTGGAAAGGTCCAGGCTGCGCGCGACTTCGAGCCGGTCTATGTCGAAATCCGGCTGGTAGAAGCGGTTGAACAGCACCAGGCCGTCGGCCCCGGCACGCGCCAGGGACAGCGCCATATGCCCGACCGAACTGAAATAGGGCGACAGTTTGAGCGCCACCGGCAGCGACACGGCGCCCTTCACGGCCGCCAGCACGTCCAGGTAGCGCTGCTCGACCGCGCGCCCGTCCTCGTCCGGGCTGGCCAGGTAATACACGTTCAGTTCCAGCGCCGCGGCGCCGGCCTGTTCGATCTGGCGCGCATAGTCGGTCCAGCCCTGCGCGCTCACGCCGTTCAGGCTGGCGATCACGGGAATATCGACGGCCGCGCGGGCGCGCCGTATCAGTTCCAGATAGCCTTCCGGACCCATGGGATAGCTGTCCGGCGCGGGCAGGTAGCCGGCCGATTCGGCATGGCTGTCGGATACCGAATTCAGATAGTGCTCGTAGGCCGCGTTGTCGCGCTCTATCTGTTCTTCGAATAGCGAGAACAGCACCACCGCCGCGGCGCCGGCGTCCTCCATGTGGCGCAGTTTGCCCAGATCGGCCGACAGCGGACTGGCCGATGCGACGATGGGGTGGGCGAGTTTCAGTCCCATATAGCTGGTTTGCAGTTTCATGTCGGCTCCCTTGTATGTTTGTGGTCTGGCCGGTGGCGCGGCGCTCAGGCGGCCGCGTCGGGGCTGAACTGGCTGCCGTCCCGCGTCGCCATCTGTTCGTATACGCCCCATTTCTGATTCACGACTTCCTGCGCCGCCGCCAGCATGCGCGCCGCGGCGGCCGGATTGCTGCGCGCCAGCATGGTGTAGCGCAGTTCGCGGTACAGATAGTCCTTGAGCGGCACGCTGGGGCGCAGGCTGTCCAGCGCGAACGGATTCATGCCGCGCTTGCGCAGCCAGGGGTTGTAGCGCATGAGCGGCCAATGCCCGCTTTTCACGGCCAGTTGCTGCTGTTCGAGGCCGTCCTTCATGTCTATGCCGTGCGCGATGCAATGGCTGTAACAGAGGATGAGCGACGGCCCCGGATAGGCTTCGGCTTCGCGCATGGCCAGCAGCGTTTGTTGCGGGTTGGCGCCGAACGCCACGCGCGCGACATATACGTTGCCGTAGGCGATGGCCTGCAGCGCCAAATCCTTTTTGGCCAGGGCCTTGCCGCCGGCGGCGAATTTGGCGACCGCGCCAATGGGCGTGGATTTCGACGCCTGGCCGCCGGTGTTGGAATACACCTCGGTATCGAGCACCAGCACATTCACGTCGCGTCCGCTCGCCAGCACGTGGTCCAGTCCGGCCGAGCCTATGTCATAGGCCCAGCCGTCGCCGCCCACCAGCCAAACGCTGCGCCGCACCAGCTGGTCCGCCACGGCCAGAAAATCCGCCGCCAGCGCGTGCCCGCTGGCGGCCGCGGCGTCCTTGAGGCGCGCCACGCGGCTGCGCTGGGCGCGCAGTTCGGATTCGGTCTGTTGCGGCGCGGCCAGGGTTGCGCTCACCAGTTCGGCACCCAGCTGGCCGGCCAGTTGTTCCGCCAGTTGGCGCGCCAGGCCCAGTTGATGGTCGGCCGCGAGGCGGAAACCGAAGCCGAATTCGGCATTGTCCTCGAACAGCGAATTCGACCAGGCCGGGCCGCGCCCTTCGTGATTGCGCGTCCACGGTGTGGTGGGCAGGTTGCCGCCGTATATGCTGGAACAGCCGGTGGCATTGGCGACCAGCAGGCGGTCGCCGAACAATTGCGACAGCAATTTCAGATAAGGCGTTTCGCCGCAGCCGCTGCAGGCGCCCGGAAATTCGAATAGCGGCTGCAGGAATTGCGTGCCGCGCACCGACGAAAAATCCACGCGCGCGCGGTCATTCACGGGCAGCGTTTCAAAAAAGCGCCGCTCGGCCCGCGCCGCCTCCAGCAGCGGGGCTTTGGCGCGCATGTTGAGCGCGCGCACGCCGGCCTTGCGCAGGCTGCGCGCCGGGCAGGTATTCACGCACAGTCCGCAGCCGGTGCATTCGTCGGCATACACCTGCAGCGTGTAGCGCAAATCCGGAAAGCCGCGCGCCGACAGGGCCGCCGAACGAAACGTGGGCGGGGCCGCGGCAAGCCGGCCGGCTTCATAAAAGCGCGCGCGTATCACGCTGTGCGGGCACACGAATGCACAGCGCCCGCACTGTATGCACAGTTCCGGCTCCCACACCGGCACGCTGTCGCTCAGATTGCGTTTTTCCCAGACCGCGGTGCCGGTTGGCCAGGTACCGTCGGCCGGTATGGCGCTGACCGGCAGGTCGTCGCCGCGGCCGGCGATCATGACCGCGCTTACTTTCTGCACGAAAGGCGGCGCCTCGGCCGGCACCGGCGGCGGCGCTTCGCGCGTGGCGCTTACCGCGCCCGGCAGCGGCACTTCGAACAGGTGTTGCAGCGTGTAGTCGACCGCCGCGAAATTGCGCGCGATCACGCTTTCGCCCTTTTTCGCATAGCTGTGGGCGATCGCGTCCTTGATGCGGGCGATGGCCGCATCGCGCGGCAGCACACCCGACAGCGCGAAAAAGCAGGTCTGCATGATGGTGTTCACGCGCCGGCCCATATTGCATTCGGCCGCCACGCGCGCCGCGTCTATGGCATGGACGCGCAGGCCCTTGGCCAGAATGTCGGCCTGCAGGCGGCGCGGCAAGTGGTCCCACAATGCGTCGGCCGGGTAGGGGCTGTTGATGAGCAGCGTGGCGCCGGGCGCCGCGCGCGCGGTCAAATCCGGCCGGTCGGTGAAGGCGAACTGGTGGCAGCCTATGAAACTGGCCTGGCGTATCAGGTAGGGCGCGCGTATGGGCCGCGGCCCGAAGCGCAGGTGCGACTCGGTTTGCGAACCGGATTTTTTCGAGTCATACACGAAATAGGCCTGGGCATGCAGGGCCGGGTCCGCGCCTATGATTTTGATGGTGTTCTTGTTGGCGCCTACGGTGCCGTCGGCACCCAGGCCGAAAAATACGGCACGCACCACATCCGGCGCTTCGAGATCGAAACTGTCGTCATGGGCCAGACTGGTTTGCGATACGTCGTCGCGTATGCCTACCGTGAAATGCACCTGCGCGGCGGCGCCTTCCAGTTCGGCGAATATGGCGCGCGCCATGGCCGGCGTGAATTCCTTGGAGCCCAGTCCGTAGCGCCCGCCAACCAGGCGCGGCATGTGCGCGCGCCGGCCGGCTGCCAGGGCTTCGGCCAGACAGACCAGCACGTCGCGGTAGAGCGGCTCGCCCTGCGCGCCGGGCTCCTTGCAGCGGTCCAGCACGGCCACGGATGTGGCGCTCTGCGGCAGGGCGGCCAGAAAATCGGTTGCCGAAAATGGCAGCGCGAGCCGCACCTGCACGACGCCGCTGCGGCCGCCGCGCGCATTTTGCCAATCCACCGTGGCGCGCACGGTGTCGGCCGCGGACCCCATGACCACCACCACCGCGTGCGCTTCGGGGTGGCCGTGATAGTCGAACAGGGCGTAGCGGCGGCCGCTGATTTGCGCGAAACGCTGCATGCAGTCGGCGACGATGCCGGGCACCGCGGCGTAATAGGGGTTCACGCTTTCGCGGCCCTGGAAATACACGTCGGGGTTTTGTGCCGTGCCGCGCATGGCGGGCCGGTCCGGATTGAGCGCGCGGGCGCGGTGCGCGCGCACCAAATCCTCGTCCACCATGGCGCGCAACTGCCAGTCGGCCAGCAGTTCTATCTTGTTGATTTCATGCGAGGTGCGGAAGCCGTCGAAAAAATGCAGGAAAGGCACGCGCGCGGCCAGGGTTGCCGCCTGTGCGATGAGCGCCATGTCCTGCGCTTCCTGCACGCTGCCCGAAGCCAGCTGGGCGAAGCCGGTCGGCCGCACCGCCGCCACGTCGCCATGGTCGCCGAATATGCACAGGCCCTGCGCCGCCAGCGCGCGCGCGGCGACGTGGAACACCGCCGGGGTCAGTTCGCCGGCGATCTTGTACATGTTGGGCATCATGAGCAGCAGGCCCTGCGACGCCGTGAAGGTGGTGGTTAGCGCGCCGGCCTGCAGGGCGCCATGCACGGTGCCCGCGGCGCCGCCTTCGCTCTGCATTTCGGCCACGATGGGCACCCGGCCCCACAGATTGGTGCGCCCTTCCGCAGCCCATTGGTCGGCCAGTTCGGCCATGCTCGACGACGGCGTGATCGGATAGATGGCGCACACTTCATTGAGCTGGTAGGCCACGCGGGCGACTGCTTCGTTTCCATCCAGCATTTCCATGAGCGGTGGATTCATGAGGTCTCCCGGGAGGCCGCCGCGGCCGCGCTGCGCTCGGCTTCCATTTCTATGGCGTGGCAAGGACATTGTTCGTAGCACGCCGCGCAACCCGTGCAGCGCGCGTAGTCGATCTCGTAGCGCCGGCCCGGACCCAGCTTGCGTATGGCCGCTTCCGGGCAGGCCGCATAACAGCCGTCACATTCGAAACAGTTGCCGCAGGAAAAGCAGCGTCCGGCCTCGAAGCGGGCCTCGGGCTCCTGGATACCGCTCACGATTTCGGCGAAGCCGTGCATGCGCCGCTGCGGGTCCAGCAGGTGTTCGTAGGTGCGCGCCGTTTCCGCCAGGTACCACACGTGCAGGCGTTCCGCCCCCACCGGTTCGCGCTGCGGCGCGTGTGCATAGCTGCCGCCCTTCAGCCAGGCGTCGATACAGCGCGCGGCGTGCTTGCCGTGCCCCACCGCCACCGTTACCGTGCGCTCGCTGGGCACCATGTCGCCGCCCGCGAACACGCCCGGGTAGCCGGTCATCATGTTGGCATCGACCTGTACCGTGCCGTCGGCCTTGATGCACACGCCGGGCAGGTGCTGCAACAGGGCGCTGTCTATGTCCTGGCCCAGCGCGAGGATGAGCGTGTCGGCGCTGAGCGATTCGACGCGGCCGGTGGGCCGGGCGCGGCCCTCGGCGTCCAGTTCCATCTGTTCGACCTGCAGGCTGTCCGGCGCTATGTCGCGTATGCTGCGCAGCCAGTGAATTTTGATGCCTTCGGCCAGCGCCTCGTCGGCTTCGAATGCATGCGCCGGCATGTGTTCGCGATCGCGCCGGTAAATGATGAGCGCCTCTTCGGCGCCCAGCCGGCGCGCCGTGCGCGCGGCATCCATGGCGGTGTTGCCGCCGCCATATATGGCTACGCGGCGGCCGATTTGCGGCGCTTCGTTCATGCCCACGCCGCGCAGGAAACTTACGGCGTCCAGCACGCGCGCGCAGTCCCGCGCCGGGATGTCGGCGCGGCGCGATATGTGCGCGCCGATGGCGATGAAGGCGGCGTCGAAACCGCCGTCGCGCATTTCCGCGAGCACGTCGTCCACCTTGTGGTTCAGCACGATGCGCACACCGGCGGCTTCGAGGCGCTGGATTTCCGCCTGCAGCACGTCGCGCGGCAACCGGTAGGCCGGGATGCCGAAGTGCAGCATGCCGCCCGCGAGCGGTCCGGCATCGCGTATTTCCACGGCGTGGCCGCGCCGGCGCAATTGCCAGGCGCAGGACAGGCCGCTAGGACCGGCGCCGACCACCAGCACGAGTTTTCCGCTTGCCGGCGCGTCGCGCGGCAGGCGCCAGCCCTCAGCGATGGCGCGGTCGCCCAGAAAGCGTTCGACCGCGTGTATGGATACCGCGCTATCGACCACGGCGCGGTTGCAGGCCGTTTCGCAGGGGTGGTAGCACACGCGCCCATGCACGGCCGGCAGCGGGTTGTCGCGCACCAATATGCGCCAGGCTGCTTCGTAGCGCCCGGCCTGGGCTTCGGCCAGCCAGGCCTGGATATTTTCGCCTGCCGGGCAGGCGTGGTTGCAGGGCGGCAGCTGATCGCGGTAAACCGGTCTGCGGCTGCGTACGGGTCCGGTGCCATGGCCGGTGGTCAGGTCGGCCGGCGCGGTCTTGTCTTTCGGCGGGTACATCACGGTGCGGGCCTCCACTACCATGCCCAAAATGCCTGAAGGCCGCAGCCGGGCGCCGACGCCAGCATGGAAGCTTTTGAAATCGTTCAGGAACCCGATTTCTGGCGCACCAGTATCTGGCGCCGCTCCACGACCGCTCCGTCATGACGGCAGGGCGGTCCAGCTGCGGTTTTTGGCATTATTTCGCGCGCTCGTGGGCACGCCTTTGATTTACGTCAGCAAGGCCGGCGAGCGAATTTGATGTTCGTCAGACTTGTGCGCCTTGGGGCCTTGCTGCGTCTTGCGGCGCGTTTCAGTAGTGTCCGGCGCGATGGCTCAGCATTTCGTGCACGTCGTGCGTCATGACCGCCAGGAAGGCGGCCAGACCGAGGTAATACACCGTGTAGGTCAGGCGCGTTTCGGCGCTCGCGGAATAATACGCGGCGGTTTCGGGGTCGGCCGTATCGTGGCGCCAGGCCTTGAGCAGTTGCGGCGCCGCAAGTATGGCCATCAGGATGAGCATGGGACTGGGGCGCCAGAAAAACAGCGCGACCAGCAGCGGCACGCCCAGGAACCAGATGCGCGGCGAAATGACCGCCGTGATGCGCCCGCCATCGAACGGCGACAGCGGTATCAGGTTGAACAGGTTCAGAAAAAAGCCCGCGTAGGCGATCGCCAGCAGCAGGTCGCTGGAGCGGTCGCGCGCCAGGAAATACACCGCCAGCGCGCCCAGCGTGCCGGCCAGCGGGCCGGCCATGCCGACATAGGCTTCGGTTTCGGCATCGTGCGGCAGCGACTTCAATTCCACCCAGGCGCCCACGAAAGGTATGAAAGTCGGCGCGCC
>JAEUNN010000939.1 GCA_016791085.1 Rhodocyclaceae bacterium
GGCAAGGTTTTGCGCGTATCCACGATTTTGGCGCGCGTGCCGGCCACGGCCTGCACGAAGCGGCGCGTCTGGGTGGCCGTGGCGCTCAACAGTTGCAGGAAATTCAGCGCCGTGCGCTCGGCCGTGAGCAAGGTGCGCGCATCGGCGTCCACCACGCACAGCAGATCACCGGCTCCCACCTGGTCGCCGTCCTGGCGCGCCCATTCGATGCGGCTCGCCGGGTTGAGGATTTTGAATGCCGCGTCGAACCAGGCGGTGCCACACAACACGGCATCTTCGCGCGACACCACCGCGCCACGCGCGTGGCGTCCGGCGTCGATGAGCTGTGCCGTCAGGTCGCCGCGGCCTACGTCTTCGGCCAGCGCCTGGGCGACGCTGCGCTGTACCTCGATCGCTAGTTGTTCGGTGTTGTCCATGCTGCGTCCCTCGTTTTGCGAGGCGCGGATTTTAGCACCCGGGCTGTTCGACGATCCGCACGCCGCTGTTGCTGGCGACGAAATCCAGGTGCCGCCTGTGCAGGCGCAAAAGCGACGCGCGGTGCGCGATGGACATGAGCGCGCAGTGCGGCAGGCGCTCTGTCAATTGTTCGTAAAGGTGTTTTTCCATGGCCTCGTCCAGTGCCGACGTGGCTTCGTCCAGAAACAGAAAATCCGGGCGCATGAGCAGTGCGCGCGCGATGGACAGGCGCTGCTGTTCGCCGCCCGACAACTGTTGCGCCCAATGCCCGGTGTGGTCCAGGTGTGACACCAGTGCGGCCAGACCACATGCTTGCAGCATTGCGGCGAGTGCGGCGTCGGGGTAGGCGTGTTCGTCCTGCGGGTAGCACAAGGCCGCGCGCAGCGTGCCTATGGGCAGGTAGGGCCGTTGCGGCAGGAACAAGGCGCGGCGACCGCGCGGCAGGCGCAGGTCGCCGCCGCCGAACGGCCAGATGCCGGCAAGTGCGCGGAACAGCGTGCTTTTGCCGCAGCCCGAGGGGCCCGCCACCAGCACCCGGTCGCCCGGGCAAAGTTCGAACCGGTCGAGCTGCGCGACCGGGCTGCCGTCGGGCAGCGCCAGGCGCAATGCCGCCGCGGTGAGCGTGGTCCCGGCGTGCTCGCCCACGCGCACCGCTTCGTGGGCGGCAAGGCGCGCTTCGATTGCGCCGGCCGCGGCGTGAAAACTGAGCAGCCGGTCGGTGCTGGCTTTCCACTCCACGATGCGGGGATAAAAATTCACGAACCAGGACAGTGCGCTCTGCACCTCCCCGAACGCGAACTGGATTTGGGTCAGGTCGCCCAGGCTGATGTGCCCGGCAAAATAGCGCGGCGCCGCCACGGCCAGCGGAAAGATCGAGGCGATCTGCCCGTAGGCCGCGCTGAAGCCGGTGAAGCGCTTGGTGACCGCTATGAGCTTGGCCCAATTGTCGCGTACCGCGGCAATCAGCAGATCGAGGCCGCGCAATTCGCTTTTCTCGCCCTGCAGCAATGCGATGCCTTCGGCGTTTTCGCGCAGGCGTACCAGTGAAAAACGCAGATTGGCCTCGACGCGCTGCTGGTTGATGGAAAGTGCGATCTGCGGCCGGCCTATCCAGTAGGTGGCAATGGTACCGAGCGCGCAGTAAATGAACGCCACCCAGACCATGTAGATGGGAATGGAAAACGACTGCGCGCCGACGGAAAAATCCAGCGGCCCGGACACCGCGGCAAGTATGCCCAGAAAGGACAGCAAGGACAGCAATGAAGATATGAAACCCAGCCCCAGTTCCAGCGTGCTGTCGACGAACAGGCGCAGATCGTCGGCGATGCGCTGATCCGGATTGTCGGTGCGGAATTCGTCGCGGCGCGACAGCAGTTCGAGGTGATAGTAGCGCCGGTCCGACAGCCACAGTTGCAGGTAGCTGCGCGTGAGCCACAGCCGCCAGCGCATTTGCAAGGATTGGCGCAGGTACAACTTGTATACGGCGACCACCGTGTATACCGCCACCAGAACCATGAACCAGCCCAATTGCTGCCAGAACAGCGGCGCGTCCTTTTGCTCTATCGCGTCGAATATGCCCTTGTTGAGCGCGGCCGCCAAAACGGTCATATATACCGCGCCGATTTCCAGCATCAGCACGGCGGCCAGCAGGCCGCGCGCGATCCAGCGTTCGTCGCTGCGGAAATAGGGCAGCACGAGCTGCCAGGCGCGCGCGAGGAAATCGCGCGTATTGCGGTAGGTGTAATTGCCGCTCAGCGTTTGGCTTGCGTGCATGACGGGAGTGGCTGCTGTGGGCGCAAGGTGCGCGTGAAATTTCGACTGAACGGCAGCTTGCGCTTGCAGTTCACTCGCGGCGCCGGCCGGCCAGCACGGCAAGCAGGCCGCCGCAGGCGATCACGATGCCGCCGGCGATCGACCAGCTGTCGGGCAGGTGGTCGAACACCAGCCAGCCCAACAGGGTTGCCCACACCAGTTGTACGTATGCCAGCGGCGCCAGGCTGGAGGCCGGCGCCAGCATGTAGGCGCGCGTGAATAGGAAATGTCCGATGCCGCCCCACACACCCAGCGATGCGATGAGCAGCGCCTGCGGAAGCGGCGGATAGTGGCCGTCCCAGGCCAGCGGCACCGCCGGCAGACTGATGAGCGAGCCGGTCAGCGCGGTGTAGAACAAGGTGGTCAGCGCGGTTTCGCCGGGGCCCAGCATGCGCGTGATGAGCTGATACGCCGCCAGCATGAGCGCCGAGCCGAGGCAAATCAGCACGCCTAGCGGCACGATGCTTCCACCCGGGCGCGCGATGCACAGCACGCCGGCAAAACCGAGCAGGCAGGCCAGCCATTTGGCGGCGGTGACGCGCTCGCCCAGGAGCGGGCCGGCCAGCAAGGTCACGAATACCGGCGACAGAAATACCAGTGCCGTGACTTCGGCCAGCGGCATCATGCGGAATGCCAGCGAATTGAGCGCCGTCACCACCAGCAGCACCACGCCGCGCAGAATTTGCAGCGGCAGCCGGCCGGTGCGCAGCAACTCGGTGCCCATGCGCGGGGCGAACATGGCCAGCATGAATAATGTGTGCGTGGTGTAGCGCGCCCACACCAGTAGCGGCAGCGGATAGTCGGCCACCAGATATTTGAAGCTGGCGTCCAGTATCGAAAAGCACAGCAGCGCGCACATGAGCAGCGCCGCCGCCTGGCCGGTCTGCGTGCCGGCGTTCACGCGGCCGGTTCGGCGCGCGGATTGTGCGCGATCAGGGCATTCAGTTCGGCGCGCGCGGCGTCCGCAAGTTCGCCCGCCGTCATGCCGCATGGACCTATGCCACCCGCAGCCAGGCGGTCGCCGGCGCGGCCGTGCAGATATACGGCGCCTATCAGGGCCGCGTCGGCCGACCAGCCCTGCGCGAGCAGGCCCGCCAGCATGCCGGTCAGCACGTCACCCATGCCGGCGGCGGCCATGCCGGGGTTCCCGCTGGTGTTGATGAGCCAGTTGCCGCCCGGCAGCACGACGATGCTGCCGCAACCTTTGAGCACCACGCGGGCGTTGTAGCGGCGCGCGATTTCCTGCGCCGAGGCGGCGCGTGCGGCCTGCACGGTGGCGGTGTCGCAGGCCAGCAGGCGCGCGGCTTCGGTGGGGTGGGGCGTGAATAGGGTGGGCGCGCTGCGCGCCGCGGCGAGGTCGCCCAGCGCGCGGTTGCCGGCGATCAGGTTCAGTGCATCGGCATCGAGTACCAAGGGCAGCGGCAGCGCCAGCGCCTGCCGCAACAAGGCTGCCGCCGAATCCGACATGCCCAGTCCGGGGCCCACGGCGAGCACGCTTAGTTGTGGATGCGCGAGCAGTTCCAGCGATGCGCGCAGCATAAGTTCGGGCTGCGCCGGATCGACCGGAAAGCCGGCCGCATCCTGCAGGCCCACGAACACGCGGCCGGCGCCGATTTTCAGCGCGGCGCGCCCGGCCAGCAGCGCTGCGCCCAGCATGCCGGGCGCCCCGCCTATGACCGCCACGCTGCCGTGGCTGCCCTTGTGCGTGTTGCGCTGGCGCGGCGCCAGGTGGCGCGCAAAGGCGGCCGGACCGGCTACGTGCGCGTCCGGGGGCGCCACCGCGGCGCAGTTCAGCCCCAGGTCATGCACGGATACCGTGCCGCAACAATCCGGCCCGTCCAGCGTGAGCAGGCCCGGCTTCAGCGCGATCATGCTGGCCGTATGATGCGCGCGTACGGCCAGGCCGAGCACGCGGCCGTTGTCGGAATCCAGCCCGCTCGGAACGTCGATGGCAAGGATGGGATGGCCCATGGCGTTCATGCGCCGGATCCAGTTGGCGTAAGTGCCCTGCACCGGGCGCTGCAGTCCGATACCGAATATCGCATCCACCAGCAGGCCGTACTGGCCCGGCGCAATGTCGCCGGCGATTTCTCCGCCGGCATTGCGCCAGGTGTTATAGGCCTGCCCGGCATCGGCGGACAGGCGCGCGGGATCGGCCACGAATGCCGTGACCACCTCGAAACCGCTCTGGCGCAATTGGCGCGCCACCACGAAGCCGTCGCCGCCGTTATTGCCGGGGCCGCAGGCGATCAGCACGCGCCCGCCGCGGCCGGCGAGCAGGCGCAACGCTTCGAAACTGGCGGCCGCGCCGGCGCGTTCCATGAGCTTGGGGCTTGCGCCGGGCAAATAGCGCTCCTCCACGCGGCGTATGGCGGCGGTGGAATAAATCGGCGCTAGTTCGGTGAAGCTGGTGTCGTGCATGGCGGGTCTGGGGTTTTCGCCGATTCTACCGCCATCGCTCCGGCCGGCAGGGCGGCGGCGTGCACTACTGGCGGACCGAGAATGGATTGAAATCGGTGTCGCGGTCGTAATAGTCCTCTTGCTCGGCGCGCTTGAGTATTGCCACGACGCGATAAGTAACGGGCGTTGCGAGCGCTTCCCAGGCGGTTTTGATCAGGTAATTCGTGAACATGACTTCCATGATCTGGCTGCCCGGCCATACGCCGTAGAACGCCAGGGTGTAGAAAATCAGCGAATCGACCCATTCGCCGGCGATGGTGGAACCTATGGTGCGCATCCACAGATGACGTCCGCCCATCCACACTTTCATTTTCGCCAGCACATAGGAATTGACCAGTTCGCCGGCCCAGAACGCCACCAGCGAGGCCATGGCGATACGCGGCACCTGGCCGAATACGGTGGCATAGGCGGCCTGGTTGGGCCAATCCTGCGCCGGCGGCATGGCGACCACGACCCAGCTCATGAGGCTGGCGAATGCCAGCGCGGCAAAGCCGGCCCACACCACGCGGCGCGCGCGCGCGTAGCCATATACCTCGGTCAGTATGTCGCCGAATATGTAGGACACCGGAAAAAACAATACCCCGGC
>JAEUNN010000960.1 GCA_016791085.1 Rhodocyclaceae bacterium
CCGAAGCGTCGGGCAAAAGCCTGGGCCTGGGTCTGTCCTTCGGCGTCAATATCGCTGACTACACGACGGCCACACGCATGGACGGTGGCGCCGGCATCGGCGCGGCCGACGATGTCACGCTGGCCGCGACCTCGGACTACCAGATGGCCACGCTCGCCAAGTCCGGTGCCAAATCCGGCGGCGAGGGCCGCTCCGTGGCCGGTTCGGTGGCGCTGTCGGTGTCCCTGAACGACACCATCAGCGAAATACTTGCCGGCGACGGCACGATCGAACTGGACGGCAACCTTGCCGTCACGGCCACCAGCCTGGCGCAGATGCGTACCGAGTCCGACGCCGACACCAAGGGCGGCGAGGCCGGCTTCGGCATCGCGATCGCGCTCGGCTGGCTGCAGGACGGCACCCGCGCGACGCTCGATCGCGACGTGTCGGCCGGCGCGGCACAGGCCGACGATGTGACGGTTTCGGCCATCGCGGGCGCGACCGCGGCCACCGTGGCCAGCGGCAGCGCCACCGGCGCGCGCAAGGACGGCGAGACCGACAGCACCACGGCCGACCAGGAAACCAACAAGCAGACCGACCTTGCCAAGCAGTCGTCGGGCGACAACTCGTTGACCTCGCCCACGGCAGGCAACCAGGTCGCTTCAGCCAACACCACCGCCGGCGATCAGACCAGCAATCCGGGCGGCCAGGGCGGCACAGCGCAGAACGCCTCGTCGCAGCAGCAGGGCGGCACCGTGCGCGTGGCGGGCGCCATCGGCGCCTCGGTGATGCGCCAGCAGGTGGCGTCCAGCGTCGAGGACGGCGTGACCATAGACGCCAGCGGCGCGCTGGACGTGCGTGCCACCAGCGATGCCGACGCGGCGACGCTGGCCACCGGCCTCGCCTATGCCAAGGACGCCAAGACCGGCGTCAGCGCGGCGGTGGCCGTGAATTACGCTGAACTGAGCAACTCCGCGACCATCGGCGACGGTGTCACCATCACCGCCGGCGCGGTGAACGTGGAGGCCGGCAGCACGGCCGGCCAGAGCAACGATTTCCTGAACATGGCTTTCGCCGGGGGTGGCGCAGCCCAGGAAGAAGACAAGCAGGGCGGTCAGCAGGGCGAGGGCGGCGGCACCACCGCCGTGGCCGGTGCGGTGGGCGTGAACGTCGTGTTCAGCGATACCGATGCGCATATCGGTAACGCCTTGGTGACCGCCAACGCGGGCGATATCTCCGTCACGG
>JAEUNN010001031.1 GCA_016791085.1 Rhodocyclaceae bacterium
GCCTTGCGCCCCTGATAACCGCGGAACGCGCTCTGAATTTTGAGTGCGGCATCCTGCTCGCGCTTGCTGGGCGGTTTGGGAAGGTCGGGCGGTGGCGCAAGGTCCTGGGACACGCTTGCCTGCGGTTTTTCCAACTCGGCCGGCTTGCGCGCGTGGACATTGTGGCTCGGCCCCGGCCCCGGCGGGATCCACGGACGTTCGCCGCCGCTCATCGTCTTGCTGCGCTGCTTTGCAGTCGAAGAGATGGTTGGCTTCATGTAATTGCGGTCACTGCTCATGACTTCCCCCTTGATCTGCGCGGCACGCGCCCCTGGCTAAGCGAACGCGCCGGCACTCGGGCTTCTGGTGCCAATGTCGACCGCCGGCCTCCACCCTGCGCAGCTTGGGGGGACGCAGGAACCCCGGCACCATGCCGCGTGTTGAGCAAGCGCGCTGGGGTTGGCAGGCTCACCCCAAGCTGCGCGCCTGCTAGCCCTGGTTGGGCTTGAGTACCGCCTGGGCAAAAGTCTGCTGCTCGGTCAGCGCGCGCCGGTTGAAATCCTGCGCCTGCGGCGTGATTTGCGTGCTCATGGTGCTGGATTGCGGCAGCGGCGCAGTGGACACGGCGCGCTTGCGCTGTTGCGTCGCCTGTTTGAGCGCATCGAAATTTTCCAGCGGCGAACCCTTGGCCGGGAATGCCACGGTACCGCCGCTCACGTGCGGATTGCCCTTGCCGATGTTGCCCTCGCTGACTTCGATATGGCCGCGCCCCGGAGCCACCAGCGGCGACGCCAGCCCGTCCATGATTTCCATGCGCAGCGCCGCTTCGACACTGAAGCCGCGCTTTTCCACGGTGTCCTTGATGTTGTCGTGCACCACCCAGGCCATGTCCTTGGTCGAGGTGAATGCCTGCACGCGGCGCTTTTCCGAGGTAACGGTGGGCCCGCTGCGGTGTTCCTGGCGCACGCGCTGCGTGTCGCCGCTTTCGCTCACGTGATAGGCCGAGGGCGCGCGCCCCTGTTCCGTGGTGAGGAAGGTGGTTTTGCGTGGTCCTGACATGGGTTTTCCTTTCGTATTGCGACCGCAACGGCCGCATCGTGGCAACAAGCGCACCTGGCGGCACGCGCGGTGTAAGGGGCAGCGCCTGCCAGGCAAGCCGCGGCCGCTCGCACGCGGGCGGGCGGCCGTGAGGCTGGGTCAGGCGATTTGCCAGTTCGGTAAAACATTTCACTTGGGCGGCGCCGGCAGCAAAATGACGCGCATGGCTGCGAACGGCAGGCGTTCTTCCAGCCAGGCGCGGCCGGCGTCCAGGTCGGCCGGCGCCGCGGCTTCCCCGGCCGCCGCCAGCCACCACTCGCGGCCGTCGCGGTCGCGCAGGCGCAGGCTGCGCGTGGCCAGTCCGGGCAGGTGCAGGGCCGCCACCTGGGCCGCGACCTGTTCCGCCGCGGCCTGGTCCGGAAAGATGCCCAGCCGCAGCGCGTATTTGCCCTGTGCGGGCGGCGGTGAAGGAATCATGAGCGCTTCGAGCGGCGGCGCCTCGGGCGCAGCGCCTGCTGCATCCGCGCCGGCGGGTGCTTTTGCGGCCGGCGCGGCAGGCGGCGCGGCCGCCGGTGCCACCGCGGCCGGCCCACGCAACAGCCCTGCCAGCGCCGCGGGCAGTCGGGTTTCGAGCGCGGCCGGCAGCGTGAGGCCCAATCCCGGCGGCGCCGCGCGCCCGGCCAGCCAGGCGAAGCCGGCGCTGAGCACGATGAGCAGTACGAAGGCCAGGCGGGCAATCATGGATGTGCGCGCTCGTGGCTTGGGGGGACGCAGGAACGCCGGCACCGGGCGTTGAATCGACCGCCATTTTTGCGCTTGGCGGACTCACCCCAAGCTGTGCGCGGAGGCCACGTGCGATTGACGGTGCATGGGCCGCGATCGCGGGCGAGACGCCCGCGCCCCCAGCGTGGGGCGGGATTTTTAAGGCTTGTGCGGTGACACCGGGCGTGAAATTGACCGCCATTTTTGGGGTTGGCGGACTCACCCCAAGCTGTGCGCGGAGGCCGCGCGCGATTGACGGTGCATGGGCCGCGATCGCGGGCGAGATGCCCGCGCCCCCAGCGTGGGGCGGGATTTCCGGACTTGCCGGTGTTATTGGTGCGCATGGATTTTGGCAATCTGTGAGCGGTTGCCGCTGCTGCCGATCAAATCCTGCATGGGCTGGGCACGCGACACCGTGGACCGGCGCTTGTCGTCGAACATCGTGCCTTCTTTCTGGCC
>JAEUNN010001042.1 GCA_016791085.1 Rhodocyclaceae bacterium
TTTCGACGTGGACACGCAGCGCACCGTGTATCCGGTCGATGACATACGCCTGTTGCCGGCGCGCGAATTTCCCATCGACGAAAAAGGACGCACGCGCTTTCGCCAGCGGTTTCGCGAAACATTCGCGGGCGAAGCCACCAAGTGCGCGATTTACAAGGACATTTCGTCCGGCGGGCTGCCGGCAGGAATAGAGTACTACCTGCCCTTGTTTTTCGACGCCACGGCCAGCCTGTTCGACTATTTGCCCCCGGCCACGGCGCTGGTGCTGGCCGGCACCGTGGATGGCGCGATCGAACAGTTCTGGCGCGATACCAAAAGCCGCTACGAACTTATGCGCGGCGACCCCGCGCGGCCGCTCCTGGCACCGGCCGAACTATTCCTGAGCAGCGAAGAATTTTTCATCGCGCTGCGCCGCTTCGGCCGTCTGGACCTGCGCGCGCCCGCGGCTGCGAGCGCCGCCGCGCCGGCAGTGCCCGACATCGCCGTCGAACGCAAGGCCACGCGCCCGCTGGGGCGTTTTTCCGACTGGCTGGAAGGCGCCGGACTGCGCGTGCTGGTGCTGGCGGACGCGCCCGGCCGGCGCGAAACGATGGCCGAACTATTCGCCGAGTACGGCCTTAAACCGGCGCCGTGCGCGGACTGGCAGGCGTTTCGCGGCGCCCCGCAAGCTTTCATGCTGGGTGTCGGCCCGCTCGCGGCCGGATTCATGCTGCCCGGCGCCGGCATCGCGGTACTTACGGAAGCCGAGTTCTATCGCGGCGCGGCGCGTTCGCGCAGCCGCGGGCGCGACAACCGGCGCGCCACCATGGAAGGCTTTTTGCGCGATCTGTCGGAATTGCGCGTGGGCGATCCGGTGGTGCACGTACAGCACGGCATAGGCCGTTACCAGGGTCTGGTCAATCTGGACCTGGGCGAAGGCAGCAGCGAGTTCCTGCATCTCGAATATGCCGGCGACACCAAGCTGTACGTGCCGGTCACCCAGCTCGCGCTGATTTCACGCTACGGCGGCGTACAAGCCGATGCCGTGGTGCTGTCCACGCTGGGCTCGGGAGCATGGGATCGCGCCAAGCGCCGCGCCGCGCAGCAGGCGCACGACACGGCGGCCGAACTGCTGGCGCTGTACGCCCAGCGCGAGGCGCGTGCCGGCCACGCATTCAGTTTCAACACGCACGACCTCGATGCATTCGCGGAAGGATTCGG
>JAEUNN010001087.1 GCA_016791085.1 Rhodocyclaceae bacterium
GTGGCGGCGCAACTGGTGAGCACCCATCTCGACGCCGAAGATACGTTGCGCATGGTGGCCGCGGCGTTTGGCCTGCCGAACAAACAGGCCAAGAAGTCCGATATTCTGCTTAGCCTGGAAATGTTCTTGCTGTCCCTGACCGCGGCCGGCAAGCGCGCGCTGCTACTGGTAGATGAGGCGCAGAACCTCACTCCGCGCGCAGTCGAGGAATTGCGCATGCTTTCCAATTTCCAGCTCGGCGAGCACGCGCTACTGCAGAGCTTTCTGGTTGGGCAGCCCGAGTTCCGCGAAACGATGGCCAGTCCGCACATGCAGCAGTTGCGGCAAAGGGTGATTGCATCCTATCATCTGGGTCCGATGGACGCCGATGAAACGATGGCTTACATCGAACATCGCTTGGACCACGTGGGCTGGAAGGGTGACCCGGATTTCACCGCCGAGTCGCATGCTGCGATACATGCAGCCTCGGGTGGCGTGCCGCGCCGTATCAATACCCTGTGCGACCGCTTGCTGCTGGCCGGTTTTCTGAACGCCAAGCATAGAATCGACGACGCCGACGTTGCCGATGTCGTGCGCGAAGTTCGCGAAGAAGCGGGACCGGCCGGAACAGCCGGTGCAGTGCTTGAGGGCGACGCGGCGATTGCGCCGGTTGCCCCCGGCGGCGACCGTCTCGACATCGATCTTTCCGGCCTCAATCTCGATGCCGATACCGCGCGGCAGGTGATCGAACTGGTGAACAAAACTTACGCGGTGCGCCTTGAAGAGCGTATCAGTCGCGTTGAACGCACCTTGGACGCAACGCTGTCCTTGCTCAACGACCTTGCGCGCAGGCGTACCGCTCCATCCGTTTCCGAAACTTGATACGCAGGCAGTCATGCAAATTGAAACGTCCCCGTTGCGGCCGGTGCTTTGTGTTGTCGGCGCACGCCCCAATTACATGAAAATGGCACCAATCATCCGTGCCTTCCGCAACAACGATCCGCCTATCCCCGCGCTGCTCATCCACACCGGCCAGCACTACGACGCCGACATGAATGCCCGCCTGTTCGCAGGTCTGAAGCTGCCCGCTCCCGACATCAATCTGGAAGTGGGGTCCGGCACACATGCGGTCCAGACCGCTGAAATCATGCGCCGCTTCGAGCCGGTGATGGATCAGTATCAGCCGTCCTGCGTGTTGGTGGTCGGCGATGTCAATTCGACCATCGCGTGTTCGCTCGTGGCGTCGAAAAAATTGGTGCCGGTGGTTCACGTGGAGGCCGGGCTGCGCAGCTTCGATCGCACCATGCCGGAAGAAATCAACCGCATTTTGACCGATCAGCTATCCGATCTGCTTTATACGACCGAGCGGACGGCGCTCGACAATCTCGTGCGCGAAGGCGTGGCGGCCGAGCGCGTGCATTTCGTCGGCAACGTCATGATCGATTCCTTGCTGGCGAACCGCGCCCATGCGGTGCCGCCAGCCGATACCCTGCGTGCGGCCGGGCTGGACGCAGCGCTCGTGGCCACGCCGCCCGGTTACGCGGTCGTTACCCTACATCGTCCCTCCAATGTGGATGATGCGAACACCCTGCGTGGACTGCTGGAGGTGCTGAACCAGGTAGCCGTGCGTCTGCCGCTGGTATTTGCACTACACCCGCGCACGCGCGGCAACGTGGCGAAATTCGGACTGTCGGCGCTGCTCGACCATCCACGCATCGCGCTTTTGCCGCCGCAAGGCTATCTCGAAATGGTCGG
>JAEUNN010001196.1 GCA_016791085.1 Rhodocyclaceae bacterium
GAACATACCCAGGGCAACAATTTCAAACTGCGCATCTATCCCTTGCCGCCGGGCGGCACGCGGCGCGTGCAACTGGTCGTCACGGAACGCCTGGCCGCCGACAAAGGCCGGGCGCACCTGCGCCTGGCGCTGCCGGCGGCGGACCGGCTGGAACGCTTCAGCTTCGTCGCCGAACTGGCCGGTGTGGCGCCGGCCCAGGCGCGTGCGCCGCTCGGGCTGCCGCCCGTGGCCTGGCAAGCCGGCGCCGGTGCGGCGCGGCTGGAACTGCGGCGCGCCGACTATCGGCCGCAGCCCCTGCTGGACATCGCGTTCGACCTGCCCGCGAAGCCGCTCGTGGAGGTCGAGGAATACGACGGCCGGCGCTATTTTTACGCCGAACTTGCGGAGCCGTCTTTCGCCGCCCTGCGGCGCGCACGGCCGGGCAAATTGCTGCTGGTGTGGGACGCCTCCGGCTCCGGCGCGGCGCGCGACCACGGCCGCGAATTCGCGCTGCTCGATGCGTATTTCAAGGCGCTGGGCGAGGTGAGCGTGCAACTCGCCCTGATGCGTGACAACGCCGAGGCGGGCGGCCAATTCGCCATCCGCGCCGGCGACTGGAGCGCGCTGCGCGCCGCGCTGGAAGGCGTGGCCTACGACGGCGCCACCAATGCCGCCGCGCTGGAGGGCGCGGCCGGGGCCGATGCCGTGCTGTTGTTCAGCGACGGCCTGTTCAACTACCCGGATGCCGCGCCGGCCGCCACGGGCGTGCCGGTATTTGCGTTGAGCGCCGCGGCTGCGGCAGATTTGCCGCGCCTGCGCCGCATGGCCGAGGCGAGCGGCGGCACGGCCGTGGATTTGCTCAGTACGTCCCCGCAGCGTGCTGCCCTGTTGCTCGCCACCCTGCAGCCGCAGCTCGCCGGCGCAACATCTCATGCCGCGCACGATCTGCTTACGGAACGTCTGGCGGATGGACGCGTCGCCGTGGCGGGCGTGCTCGACGCCGCGTCGGCCAGCATAGAACTGGCCTGGAACAGCGCGTCCGGCCAGACCCGGAAACAGACGCTGGAACTTGCACCGGGCAGCCAGGTGGGCGGCTATGCGGCACAGCGCTGGGCCGCCATGCGCGTGGCCAGCCTGGATGCCGAGTACGCGCTGAATCAGGCCGAAATCCGCCGTCTGGGCATGCGCTTCGGGCTCGCCACGCGCGCCACCTCGCTCATCGTGCTGGATCGCATCGAAGATTACGTGCGCTACGACATCGTCCCGCCCGCCGTATTGCGCGCCGAATTCGAGCGCCTGCGCGCACAAAAGCGCGAACTCGCGGCGCGCGACAGAACTACCCACCTCGAGCAGATCGTGCAGCGCTTCAAGGAAAAGCAGGACTGGTGGCAGCGCGATTTTCCCAAGGACAGCCCGCCGCCCGCCATCGCCAGGGAAAAGGATGCGCCGCGCGCAGCCGGTGCCGCCGTGCCGCTGGCTGCACGTCCGACGGCAGTGCCGTCGCCCGTGCGCGGGACCGACAGCGCGCCCGTGGCGGCGCCGGCCGCGCCGGCCATGAGCCAGCGTCTCGCGCGCCAGGAAGCCAAATCCGCCGCCGAGGCGGGTGCCGGCGTGGCTGCCGCGGTGGCGCAAATCCAGCTCAAGAAGTGGCAGCCGGATGCCCCCTACGCGACGCGCCTGCGCCAGGCTGCGCCGGCCGACCTGTACCGCATTTACCTCGACGAGCGGCCCGGCTACCTCGACAGCACGGCATTTTTCCTCGACGCCGCGGACATATTTTTCGAACGCGGCGAGCCGCGCCTGGCCTTGCGCATCCTGTCCAACCTGGCCGAAATGAACCTGGAAAACCGTCACATCCTGCGCATATTGGCGTACCGCCTGATGCAGGGCGGCGAAGCGCGGCTGGCGCGGCCGGTGCTGGAAAAGGTGCTGCAGCTGGCGCCCGAAGAGCCGCAGTCCTACCGCGACCTGGCGCTCGCCCAGGCCGAACTGGGCGCGCCGCAAAAGGCCATAGACCTGTTGTACGAAGTCGTCACGCGGCCCTGGCACGGGCGTTTCCCGGACATCGAACTGATTGCGCTGGCGGAACTTAATGCCATCGCCGCGCGTGCGGGCGCCAGCGTGGACCTGTCGGCGCTCGATGCGCGCCTGGTCGCCAATCTGCCGCTGGATTTGCGCATCGTATTGAGCTGGGACGCCGACAATACCGACATAGATTTGTGGGTGACCGACCCGAATGGCGAAAAGGTGTTCTATGCCCACCCGGCCAGCTACCAGGGCGGCCGCATATCGCGCGACTTCACTGGCGGCTATGGCCCCGAGGAATTTTCGCTGAAAGCCGCCAAACCCGGCCGCTACCTGATCCAGGCGAATTTTTACGGCAACCGCCAACAAGTCGTGGCCGGCGCCACGACCCTCATGGTGAGCGTGCAGACGGGCTTCGGCGCGCCGCAGGAACAGCGCCGCGCGATCACCCTGCGGCTGGGCAGCCGCGGCGAAATCGTGACTGTCGGTGAGGTGCAGGTGGGCAGCCCGGAACGCTGAGCGGAGCGCGCCGGGCGCAGCCGGAAAGCAGCCGGCTGCGCCCGCTCGACCGCCTGGCCGCTACTTGAACAGATCGTCGAGCGGGTTGGGCTTGTTGCCGGACTGCGCGGGGGCGGCTTTGCGACAGGCGAATTCTTCCTCGATGTTGTCGCGGAAATAGCTCCAGGCCGAGGACGAGCCGGATAGCCGGCGCCACATTTGTTCCCCTACGCCCAGGTAGTCCTTGAGGCTGCCGTCGTCGAATTCGATGCGCAGCGTGCGGCTCTTTGCGTCGTAGCCCAAGGCGCGCAGCTTGCCGGAATTGATGCGCTTCATTTCCATGTCCGTCTCCGCGTTGTGTATCCCGCCTGCGCAGGAATTTTGCCGATTTGCCGCCGCCCTTCCGCCGGCAGAACGGCAGGCGGGCCGCAGGCAGAGCGTAGCGGATAAGGGCCTGCGCGGGAACGGCGGCAAATCATGCTCTGGCGGGCCGCATGACCATCTGCAGCATGGCAATGGAAGCCGGCGCGCGCTTCGAGGAAGCGCTCGAATACGAATTCGTCGGCCGGCATGCCGGCAGCGCGATCAATCTGCAACTCGTGCAG
>JAEUNN010001197.1 GCA_016791085.1 Rhodocyclaceae bacterium
ATGGTGCCCACCACCGCCGCCGTCATGCAGGCGGCCAGGGTGCCCGAAACGATGGTACGGCCGCCCAGTTGCACGATGTCCTGACGCCGCTCCGGGCACATGGTGCCGAGGCCGCCTATCAGTATGCCCAGGCTGCCGGGATTGGCGAAGCCGCACAGGGCGTAGGTCATGATGATGCGGCTGCGCGGGCTCAGTTCCGCGTCGGTCAGCTTTCCGAGGTCCAGATAGGCCAGCAATTCGTTGAGCACGGTTTTGGTGCCCAGCAGCGCGCCGGCGCTCGCGCATTCCTGCCAGGGCACGCCCAGCAGCCACACCAGCGGCGCCATGAGCGTGCCCAGCATGCCCTGCAGCGTGAAACTTTGGCCGGCCGGCCCGGGCAGCAGGGCCAGCGCCTGGTTGCACAGGTTCACCAGCGCCACCAGCACCAGCAGCATGGCCACGATGTTGATCAATAGCTTCACGCCCTCGGCCGTGCCCTGGGTTATGGCATCCATGCTGCTGTGGGTGGTGAGCGGCGGCACCAGATCGCCGCTCGCCATGGGCGCTGCCGGCGGCACCATGAGCACGCTCACGACGATCGCCGCGGGCGCGCTGAGCAAGGATGCGATCAGGATGTGGCCCATGGCGTCGGGCACGGCGTCCTGCAGGAAACTCGCATAGAGCACCATGACCGTGCCGGCCACGGTCGCCATGCCGCAGGTCATGGTGATGAACAGTTCCGCCCGGCTCATGTCCTTCAGATACGGGCGGATGAGCAGCGGCGCTTCCACCATGCCCAGAAATACGTTGGCCGCCGCACTGAGGCCTACCGCGCCGCCTATGCCCATGCTGCGCTCGAGCAGCACGGAAAAGCCGCGCACCAGAAGTGGCAGCAGGCGCCAGTGAAACAACAGACTGGCCAGCGCGCTCACCACCAGCACCAGCGGCAGTGCCCGGAAAGCCAGGACGAAAGTCGATCCCGGGTGGGTAGGTTCGAATGGCAGCGGGCCGCCGCCGACATAGCCGAACACGAAAGAGGTGCCGGCCCGGGTGGCCGCCTCGACGGCGCCGACCATGCCGTTCAGGGCCAGAAAAAAACCTTTGAATGCCGGCAGCTTGAGGAGGACCAGGGCCAGCACGAATTGCAGCGCCATGCCCGCCAGCACGGTGCGCCAGGCGATGTGACGGCGGTTTTCGCTGAGTGCCCAGGCGATGACCAGCAGCGCGAACACGCCTGTCAGGCTTTGCAATTCGGCAGGCATGGCGGCTGCTTCCCCCCGGTTCGGCGCCGCTGGCGCAGTCTGTGCTCAAGGCGGCGCTGCGGCCCGGCCACGGGCCGCAGCAGGCCTCTGCTTGCGCACTATACCGAATCCGCCTGCGGCCAGGCTGTGCCCGCCTGGCGCGCGGTCGGGCAGGCTGACGGGGACTAGCCGGGGTAGCCAGGACCGGTCTGCTGAAAGGGAATTGCGGGCCGGGGTAAATACCCCGTCCCGCAAGGGAGTGCTGAGCCACAGTCCGAGCCGCGGCAAATCCGCTCATGGTTCGACAGGCTCACCACGAACGGATTTGTCGGGAGGCGCGGATAGTGCTCCAGCGCCGGACCGCTCACGCCGGACGGGGCATGTTGCCGCGTCCGCACCATTTCCATGCGCCCTTCCAGTGCCCTGACTACCCCAACCTTGGCGGCTGGCGAACGCGCAACGAACTTTGCCGTCGATTTACCTTGGTTCCCCCTGAGCTTGCCGAAGGACCAACGGGCAACAGAAATCCGGCGCTGCCCGGCCGTGCGCCCGGCTGCGGTCCATACGCTGCAGCGAACCGCTGCCGCGCCGGGCTCAGGGCGCCCGGAATATATCCACCGCCAGGTCGGTTTGCGCCAGCACCGCGGCCAGCGGATATTCCATGGCCCCGGCCGCCGCGCGCGCGAGCACGGCCAGTTTGGCGGCGCCGCCCACGCACAGCACCACCTGGCGGCTCGCCCGTATGCCGCGCAGCGTAAGGCCCAGGCGCGCGTGCGCGGCATGCGGCGGAACGATGGCGCACAGCAACGCGCCGCCTTGCGGGTCTAGCGCCGCCGCCAGACCTTCAGCCCCCGGAAATAGCGAAGCCGTGTGGCCGTCTTCGCCCATGCCCAATATCGACACGTCGAAAGGCAGCAGCGGCGCAAGCGCGGCGCTGCGCTCGGCGATTGCGGCGGCGGGCGTCGCGTCGGCGGTTTTGAGGCCGACGAAACTCGCCGCCGCGGCGCGGCCGGTCAGCAGATGGCGCCGTACCAGGCCTTCGTTGCTGTCGGCCGTATCCGGCGCGACCCAGCGCTCGTCCACCAGCGTGACCGTCACGCGCTCCCAGGCCACGGGCTCGGCGGACAGCGCCTCGAACAGCGGCACCGGGCTGCGCCCGCCGGATACGGCCAGGCTCGCGCGGCCGCGCCTTGCGATCGCCTGCGCGAGCAGCGCCG
This sequence comes from Rhodocyclaceae bacterium, assembly GCA_016791085.1. Lineage (GTDB taxonomy): Bacteria > Pseudomonadota > Gammaproteobacteria > Burkholderiales > Rhodocyclaceae > JAEUNM01. The sequence continues at coordinate 2,438 of JAEUNN010001197.1, forward strand.
CCACGTGGCGCGCCGCCTGTTGCGCCAGGGCGGGCGCATCCGCGCAGTCGTAGACGCGCCGCGGCGCGGCAATTTGTGCGGCGGCCATTCAGATATCCTCGTGCCAGCAGTGG
>JAEUNN010001195.1 GCA_016791085.1 Rhodocyclaceae bacterium
GGCTGTGGCTCAATTCGCAGGGCTATCTGTATTTCAGTTCCACGCCCGTGGCGCGCGTCGGCGTGGGCGAACTGACGCTCAGCACGCCCAACGGCAGCATACAGGCCGGGCAGTGGTACCACTTCGCGGCCGTGATCAGCAGCAGCGGCAATTACATGCGCATTTACGTGAATGGCCGCCTGCTGGCCGAACGCGCCTACGACGCGAGCGGCATACGCGACACGGGCGGGCCGCTGCGCATCGGCCAGGCGCCCGGCTGGGACAATTACTTCAAAGGCCGCATAGACGAAATAAGCATCTGGAACACGGCGCGGAGCGCGGCCGACATACAGGCCGGCATGTACCGCCGGCCCGCCGGCACGGAAAGCAATCTGCTCGCCTATTGGCCGCTCGATGCCGGCGGCGCCACCACGCCGGATGCGAGCGGCCACGGCAATACCGGCTATCTGGGCAGCAGCAGCGCCAACCGGCCGCTATGGACGGCCGACCCGGCCCTGCAATTCGACGGCAGCAACGACTATGCGCAGGCCGGCGACGCCGCCCCGCTGCGCCCGGCCAGCGCGCTCACGCTGGAAGCCTGGGTGAGCCCGGGCGCCAATTTCGCGAGCGGCACGCGCCACATCGTTTCCAAAACGGTAGGCAGCGGTTCGCGCGACTCTTACGACATCTGGTATTCCGGCGGGCAGTTGCACGCGGTGGCCGGCAACGCCAGCGGCGGCACCACGCAATTGAATTTCAGCTGGTCGCCCACCCAGGGCAACTGGTATCACATCGCCTTCAGTTACGACGCGAGCGGGCCCAAGCTCTATATCGACGGCGTGCTGGTCGCCTCCAACAGTTCCACGGCCACGCTGGGCTATGACAGCCACCCGGTCGTGATAGGCGATGCCTATACCTTCGAAAACCTCGGCCAGCCCTGGTCCGGACGCATACGCGACCTGCGCCTGTGGAATGTCGCGCGCAGCCAGTCCGACATACAGGCCGGCATGAATGCCGTGCCGACGGGCGCCGAAGCGGGCCTGGCCGCGCTGTGGCGCCTGGACGAGGGCAGCGGCATCGTGGCCCACGACGCCACGGCCAATCACAACGACGCCAGCCTGGGCCTGGCGATCGCGCAGCGCCCGCTGTGGGACAGCGGGCCATCGCTGAATTTCGACGGCATCAACGATTTCGTCGACATGGGCAACCCCATCGCCAACCCGCTCGATCTGGGGGTGGATGCCACGCTGGAAACCTGGGTGCGCTTCAACGCGCTGCCGGTCAATTCCATGGCCACCCTGGCATCCAAGGACGCGGGCGGCGGCAGCCAGAACAAGTGGATATTCGCTTACGCCAGCAATTACGGCGGCGTGGCGGGCGCAACCGTGCTGCACATCAACAACCCGCAGAACGGCGGTTCGGTATTTCTGAGTTCCGACCCCTGGACGCCCACGACCGGCACCTGGTATCACCTGGCCGTCACCAAATCCGGCAATAACTACAGCTTTTACCGCGACGGCGTATTGGTCGGCACGGCCAGCACGGCGGTCGCGATGCCCGACGTGGCGGCGAATTTCGTGGTCGGCCGCGCCGAAAACAATTTCCCGCTGAACGGCCAGATGCGCGACCTGCGCCTGTGGTCTGCGGCGCGCAGCGCGGCCGAAATACTGGCCAACAAAGATGTCACGCTGAGCGGCACCGAAGCCGGCCTGGTCAGCAACTGGCGTTTCGACGAAGGCAGCGGCGCCATCGCGCACGACGCCGGCGCGCATGCCCACGACGGCCTGCTGGGCGACACGGCGGCCGCGCGGCCGGCCATCCTGCCCGCCACACAAGCCGCGCCGGTCACCACCAGCCTGGCTTTCGACGGCGCGAATGACTACGTGCATGTAGGCAGCCTGGGCGCGCGCCCGGCGCAGGGCAGCATCGCGTTCTGGATGAACCCGGCCGCAGTGGACAATTACCGCAATGTGCTGACGACCGGCCCGTTTCCGCAATTCGGCAGCACCGGCAATCAGGCCATACGTTTCGAGCAAACTTCGGACGGCAGCCTGCTGGCCGTGATAGGCAACGACACGGCGCAATTTTCCGGCTACACGACGCACAGTTTCACGCCCAACCTGGCCTCCGACCGCTGGGTGCATGTCACGCTGACCTGGGATTCCGCCGCCAACCGCGTGCGCGGCTATCTGGACGGCCAGCTGGTGTTCGACGACGCCAACAGCACCTGGCCGAGCAATTTCACCGACGTGAACCTTGGCGCCGGCTACAACGCCTTCAATGGTTCGGACCGCTATTTCAAAGGCCGGCTGGCGGAAGTGCAGTTCTGGAACGTGGCGCTCGACGCCGCCCAGATACAGGCCGCCATGCAGCCGCTCACGGGCAGCGAAAGCGGACTGATGGCCTACTGGCCGCTGGACGAAGGCAGCGGCACCAACGCCGCCGACGCCAGTGCCGGCGCGCACCCCGGCACGCTCACCAACGGCCCTAGCTGGAATGTCGCGCGCAGCACCGGCGTGCGCCTGGACGGCGGCACGCTGAGCGGCCACGGCACGATCACGACCGATCTGCGCAATGCCGCCGCCATCGTGCTGGGCGGCGGCGGCGCGGCCGGCCGCCTGGCCGTGACCGGCAATTACACCCAGACCGGCGCCGGCACGCTGTCGCTGGAACTGGGCGGCCTCGCGGCCGCCAGCGAATACGACCAGTTGAGCGTGGATGGCAGCGCCACGCTGGCCGGCACGCTGGGCGTGACGCGCATCAATGGCTTCACGCCGGCCGGCGGCGACAGCTTCCGGGTACTCGACGCCGCTACGCGCAGCGGCCAATTCGGCAGCATCAGCGGGCTATCCACCGACCTGCTGGCCAATTACGACGGCGGCGGGCTTACGCTGCAAAGTCAGGCGCGCGGCATACGGGTTACGCCCACCTCGGGTTTGAGCACCACTGAAGCCGGCGGCACGGCCAGTTTCACGGTGGTGCTGGACGGGCAGCCCACGTCCAATGTGAGCATACCGGTCAGTTCCGACAATAGCGCCGAAGGCACGCCCTCCACGGCCACTTTGGTATTCACGCCGCAGAACTGGGACCAGCCGCAAACCGTCACGATTACCGGAGTCGATGACGCGGTGGACGACGGCGACGTGCTGTTCCACATCGTGCTGGGCCAAGCCGTTTCGGCCGACGCCGGCTATAACGGCTTCAATCCCAGCGACGTATCGGTCACGAACCAGAACGACGACCAGGCCGGATTCGTGATCGTGCCGGCCGCCGGGCTCGCCACCACCGAAGCCGGCGGCACGGCCAGTTTCACCATCGCGCTGGCCTCGCAGCCGCTTGCCAACGTGAGTTTCACGCTGGCCTCGAGCAACACTGCGGAAGGCACGGTGCTGCCGACCACGCTCACCTTCACGCCGCAGAACTGGAACAACCCGCAAACCGTCACGGTGACCGGTGTGGACGACCAGATCGTGGATGGCAATGTCGCCTATTCGATATTGACCGGCACGGCGGTCAGCACCGACCCCAAATACAACCTGTTCGACACGCCCAATGTCGCGCTGGTGAATCAGGACAACGACACGCTGGATTTGCAGATAGGCAATTTCACGATCACGCCGGATAGCGGCCTGCAGTCCGGCAATTCGGTGGTGCTGCGCTGGACCGTGAATAACGTGGGCAGCGTGCCCACGCTGAGGAATTTTTCCGACCGCATCGTGGTGACCAATACCACGACCGGCCAGGTACTGGTCAGCACGGCGCTGGTTTATGACCAGAATGCGGCCGGCAACGGCTCCATCGCGCCGGGCAGCTCGCGCCAGCGGCAACTGACACTGCGCCTGCCGGACGGCCCCGTGAGCGTGGGCCAGCTGCAATTCACGGCCACCGTCAACTATCAGGGCGACGTGTCGGAATCCGATACGGCACGCACCAACAATAGGGCCAGCATTACCGCCGCGTCCACGCTGGCATCCTATTCCGACCTGCAGATCAATAACCTCACGGTAAGCCCCAACCTGCAGTCGGGCGGCCCGGTCAGCGTGCAATGGACCGACACCAACAGCGGCAACGGCGCCACCACGGGCAGCTGGAGCGACCGCGTCCTGGTGCGCAATCTGACGACCGGCCAGACCATACTGAACCAGTTCGTGACTTACGACCCGGCCGTGAGCGGCAATATCGCCAGCGGCGATTCGCGCACGCGGCAATTCAGTTTCACGCTGCCGGACGGCACGGCCGGCACCGGCAACCTGGAAATTTCCGTTACGGCCGACGTGTTCGGCGCGCTATTCGAATACAACGGCGCAGGCAGCGGCGGTGCCAGCACGGCGGAAAGCAATAATTCCGCGACCATCAACACCACCTCGGCGCTGGCCACCTACCCCGACCTGCAGATCGCCAACCTCACGCTGGACGCGCCGGGCGGCCTGCAATCCGGCAGCAACTTCACCATACGCTGGGACGACAGCAATACCGGCAACCGCGCGACCGCCGGTGCCTGGTACGACCGCGTGCTGATACAGAACACCACGACCGGCGAAACCCTGCTCAACACCGCGCTGCAGTACGACCCGGCAGCGGCCGGCAATGCCGACATCGCGGCCGGCGCCACACGCGCGCGGCAATACAGTTTCCGGCTGCCGGATGGCGCGCGCGGCGCCGGCAACATCCAGGTCACGGTAACCGCCGACACGACCAATTCGATCTTCGAAAACAATGCCGGCGGCAGCGCCGAAACCAACAATGGCGCCAGCACCTCGGCCACCGCGATCATCGGCGCCTACCCGGATTTGCGGCCCGCCAACATCAGGCTGGATGCGCCCGGCGGCGTGCAGTCGGGCGCCGCGGTCACGATACGCTGGAACGACGACAACCTGGGCACGCGCGCGACTCAGGGCAGCTGGTACGACCATGTGGTGGTGCGCAACCTCGATACCGGCGAAACCCTGACCAGCCTGGTGTCGCTGTACGACCCCGCGGCGGCCGGCAATGGCGACATCGCGGCCGGCGGCACACGCGCGCGCCAAGCCAGCTTCAGCTTGCCGGCCGGCCTGCGCGGTGCGGGCCAGATACAGGTGAGCGTCACCAGCGACCTGTACAGCCAGCTATTCGAATACAACACGGCCGGGCCCGGCGGCGCGAGCACTGCCGAAAGCAATAATGCCGGCAGCGCGATCATCGCCGTGCCGCTCGCGCCGGCGGCCGACCTGCAGATCAACGGCATCGCGGTCACGCCGGCTTCCGGCCTGCAATCCGGCGACAGCCTCACGCTGACCTGGCATCTGGCCAATACCGGCACCGGCGCGGCGAGCGGCGCCACGCACACGCGCATATCCCTACGCAATGCCACGACCAACCAGATCATCGGCACCGCCGACCTGGCTTACGACCCCGCCGCGGCCGGCAATGGCGCCATCGCGGCCGGCGCTTTCCGCACCCAGCAATATCAGTACACACTGCCGGCCGGTTCCATGGGTGCCGGGCAGATCGAATTCACCATCACGGCCGATGCACTGAACCAGTTTTCCGAATTCAACACGGCCGGCCCGGGCGGCGCCAGCAGCGCGGAAAACAATAATTCGGCGGTACATACCATCAGCACCGGACTTGCGCCCTATCCGGATCTGGTCACTTCCAACGTCACGGCGCCCGCGCTCACGATAGGCGATCCGGCCGAAGTGACGATAAGCTGGACCGTCACCAATGCCGGCAATGCCGCCACCACGGCCGGCGCCTGGACCGACAGCATCATCGCCTCGCCCGACGGCAACCCGGCGCACGGCACGGTAATCAAGCAATTTACGCGTCAGGGCAATCTGGCCGCGGGCGCGAGCTATACGCGCTCGGAAACTTTTCTGCTGCCGGCTTTTTACCAGACCCACTCGCACCTGTTCGTACGCAGCGATGCCGCCGACGTGGTGTTCGAAAATGATGCCGAAGCCAATAATTACGCCGAAGCGCCCAACCTGTTCGATGTGGCCCGGAGCATCTATTCGGACCTGCAGGTAAGTTCGGTCATCGCCCCGGCGACCGGCGCCAGCAGCCGCACGCTGGACGTGAGCTGGACCGTCGTGAACCAGGCGCCCTATGCAGAAGGCACCACCGACACCGGCGAATGGACCGACGAAGTGCTGCTGGCGAGCGACGCGGCCGGCCAGAACATCGTGGCCACGCTGGGCAGTTTCCATCACATCGGCGCGCTTGCGGTGGGCGGCAGTTACAGCCGCAGCGGCACCGTATTGCTGCCGGAAAACGTGCAGGGCACCTATTACATCGTGGTGCGCACGGGCGGGCCCTACGAATTCATCTACACCGACAACAACCGCGGCGTATCCGGCGCGGTCGCGGTAAGTCTGTCGCCGGCGCCGGATTTGACCCCGACCGCGGCGGCCATCACCACGCCGGGCTCTACCGCCGTGCTCAGCACGGCCAATGCGGGCGAGCGCGTGGACGTGACCTGGACCGTGCTCAACACGGGCGGCGGCAATACGCGCAGCGCCTGGATCGATGCCATACAGCTGCAGGAAGTCGGCGGCACGCGCACGTACACGCTGGGCAGCTTCAACTATCCGGGTCCGCTGGCGGGCGGTTTGAGCTACACGCGCACCGAACAGGTGCAACTGCCGGCCAATGTGCAGGGGGTGTTCCGGCTGGTGGTGCGCACCAATGCCGGACTGTTCCCGATATTCGAAAACGGGGCCTTCGGCAACAATGCTTTCACCAACCAGGACACGCTCACGCTGGTCGTTCCGCCCAACCCGGACCTGCAGGTATTTTCGATAGACAACGCGCCGCCCACGGCGGACGCCGGCGGCACCGTGGCGCTCGATTACAGCATCATCAACCAGGGCAGCGTCGATGCGCGCGGGCGCTGGACCGACTATGTCTATGTGTCGTTGATCGACCACCTGGACGGCAGCGCGATTTTGCTCGGCACGTTCGAAAACCAGGCCGCGCTGGCGCCGGGCGAAACGTACATCACGCATACCACCGGCCTGCCCGTGCCCAAGCGCCTGGGCGGACCGGCCTATCTGATCGTGGCGGCCAACGGCGGCCGCACGGTCAATGAATTTCCCAATGGCAACAACAACACTTTCGTTAAGCCCATCTACATCAATCCCGAGCCGCCCGCCGACCTCGTCATGAGCGGCGTGGTGGCGCCGGCACAGGTATTCGACGGCACGACTTTCGACGTCACCTACCACGTGAGCAATCTCGGGCTGGAGCCCACCGACAAAGCCAACTGGACCGACCAGGTATGGCTCACGCGCGACCGCACGCGCCCCAACGTGACCAAGGGCGACATCCTGCTGGCAAGCGTGCCGCACACCGGCGTGCTGGGCAACGACCCCAGCGTGATCGCACCGCCCACGGGCTATGACGTGACCGTGAGCGTCACACTGCCCAAGCACCTGTCGGGCGAATTTTTCATCACGCCGTGGTCGGATGCATTCGACGTGGTGCACAAAAGCACGCAGGACATCAACGTCAATCCGGACGACCCCAACCAGCTCAACAGCGACAACTACAAGGCGCGGCCCATCACGATATTGCTGTCGCCGCCGCCCGACCTGGTGGTCACTTCGGTCACGCCGCAAGCCGCGGCGGTGGGCGGCGAGCAATTCACGGTGCATTGGACGGTGCAGAACCAGGGCGCCGGCGCCACCGAAGACGCGCTGTTGTTCGATCAGGTCTATCTGTCCGACACGCCGACTTTCGTGCCGCCCAATAGCGGCCAGCCTTTGGGCAACCAGTGGTACCTGGGCAGCGTGGCGCACAACGGCATCGTCGCGTCCAGCGGCAGCTACAGCGCCCAGGCCACCTTCCAGCTGGCACCGGAAATTTCCGGGCGCTATGTGATAGTCGTCGCCAATACCGGCCAGAACCTGGTGCCGTCCACCTGGGAAGGCCCCTACACCAGCAACAACCTGGGCGTGGGCAATACGCTGGTCACACCGCGCCCGCCGGCCGATCTGCAGGTCACGTCCATCGTGCCGCAACAAATCAATTATTCGGGCGAATCCACCAGCGTCAGCTGGACCGTCACGAATTTCGGCGCCGAGGTATGGCCCGGCACGCGCTACTGGCTGGACCAGCTGTATTTTTCGCGCTACCCGGTATTCGACAGTCAGGCGCAACTGATAGGCGAATACGCGCACAGCAACGCAGAGCCGCTGGCGGCCGGCGCGAGCTATACGCAAACCGCCAATTTCGTGCTGCCCAAAGGCATAGGCGGCACGGCGGCCGATCCCGAGGACTTTTACATTTACGTGGTGACCGACCGCGGCGCCGGCCTCACCGCGAACACCCGCGACAATGCGTCCGGCCGCCAGAGCTTCGTCGCGCGCGGCTACGAGGACGGCAGCAACAACCGCGCCGACGGCGTGCTGCCGGTCATATACCGCGAGCCCGACCTGCGCGTGACCGACCTGGTGCTGCCGTCCACGCCACCGCGCGCGGGCGATCTGATCAGCGTCGACTGGACCGTCACGAATGTCGGCAACCGCGATACGCGCGAAGGCGCCTGGTTCGACCGCGTGTACCTGTCCAGCGACCCCTCGCTGGATCCCAACGACACGCAACTGGGCGAAATCGCCCGCAACAGCATATTGGGCACCGGCGCGAACTATGCGCGATCCTTGCAGGTACGCCTGCCCGACGGCATAGGCGGCGACTACTACATCCTGGTGTTCGCCGACGCCACGCGGCGCGGCATCAACGGCGAGCCCGGCCTGTATTCGTCCAGCGGCGCAATGGGCGCGGTGCAGGAATTTCAGGGCGAAGGCAACAACATTACGGCCGGCGCGCTGCCGGTCGTCGCGGTGCCGCCGCCCAATCTGCAAGTTACCGCGGTGAATTTCGCCGGACCGGACCCGGCCCAGCCCGGCCACGTGCTGGCCGGACAGACTTACACGGTCACCTACACGGTCACCAATACCGGCAGCGGCGCCACGCCGGATCGTCAGGCTTCCTGGGAGGACCGCATCTACCTGTCGCGCGACCAGTTCCTGAGCGACGCGGATTTTTACCTGGACAGCCAGTTTCACAGCGCCGGCCTGGCAGCCGGCGCGAGCTACCAGAAAACCGTGTCCATCAAAGCCACGCGCAACCTGACCGGCCCCTGGTATGTGTTCGTGCTGACCGACCCGGTCACCCTGCGCGCGCCGCGCGGCGAAGTGTTCGAAGCCGCCAGCGAAGGCGACAACGCCACGGCGAGCGCCACCCCGCTATTGATAGAAATGCCGCCGCCGGCCGACCTGGAAGTGCAGTCCATCAGCCTGCCCGCGACCGCCATGTCGGGCGACCCGGTGCACTTGAGCTGGACCGTGCTGAACGACAGCGACAACCCGGCGCAAGGCAGCTGGACCGACACCGTCTACCTGTCCAGCGACAACCTGTGGGACATCAACGACCGCCCCATAGGCCGCGCCACCCGCACCGGGCCGCTGGCGCCGCACGCCACCTACACGGCCACGCTGGATGCCGATTTGCCGGCCGCGACGCCCGGCAGCTACCGCATCATCGTGCGCAGCGACGTGTTCGACGAAATTCTCGAAGCGCAGGAAGGCAACAACCGCACGGCCTCGGCCGATCCGCTGCAGGTGACGGTGCCCGAATTGCACCTGGGCGTGCCGCTCACGACCACGCTCAGCACCGGCGAGGACAGGCTCTACCAGATCACCGTGCCGCAGGGCGGCACGCTGCGCGTCGACCTCGACTCCAGCAACGATTCCGCCTCCAACACCTTGTTCCTGCGCTACAACGCGCTGCCCTCGGGCGCGACCTACGACGCCGCCTACCAGGGCGCCTTGCAGGCCGACCAATACGCCATCATCCCCTCGACCACGGCCGGCACCTATTACCTGCTGGTGCATGGCCAGTCCGAGCCGGCCCCGCATACGCCCGTCACGCTCACGGCGCGCCTGCTGCCTTTCGGCATTACCGACATCACGCCGGATAACGGCGGCGACAGCCGCTATGTGACCACCACCATACTGGGTGCGCAATTCGACCCGCAGGCCATCGTGAAACTGGTGCGGCCGGGCTTCGCCGAATACGAGCCGGTGCGCTACCAGGTCATGGACAAGACGCGCATC
>JAEUNN010001233.1 GCA_016791085.1 Rhodocyclaceae bacterium
CCGGTCAATCAGAAATTCGCGCTCGCCGTGCTGGGCAAATGGGGCCACAGCGTGGTGGTGGCCGACACCGGCCGCGCCGCGGTCGATCTGTATGCGCGCGAGCCTTTCGACATCGTGCTGATGGACGTGCATATGCCGGAACTGAGCGGGTTCGAGGCCACCGCGGAGTTGCGCAACCTGGAGGCCCAGGGTGTGCGCACGCGCACCCCGGTGATCGCGCTCACCGCCAGTGCGATGCAGGGCGACCGCGAGCGCTGCATCGCCGCCGGCATGGACGACTATCTGAGCAAGCCGCTCAAACCGCAAGAATTGCGCGAAAAACTCGCCTACTGGTGCCCCCCCGCGACGGCAGCCGCCGACGCCGTTTAGTCCGCCGGCCGGGCCGCGACGCGCGCCGTTGAAGCGCGCCCGACGTGATTCTCCGGGCCCACCCCCGCCACGCAATCCACACGCACCCAACGCATGCGCAGCGCCGTACCTGCGTGCAGCGCGCAGAACCCGCGCTATGATGGCGGGCGGGGGCAGTGGGTAGGGCGTTGCGCAGCATCAACGCAATTGGCATGGCGAGGGAAAATATAAATGCGCGTCTACCTTTCATACGCGCGCTCGGCTCTGGCCGACGCGGCGCTGGCCGGCAAGCTGGGTGCCGGTTTGCAGTCGGCCGCCAGCGCGGCCGTACAACATGCCGACGCATCGCGCGCCGGTGCCGAGGCGGCAAAGTTTCTGGCCGCGGCCGCGCCCGACGATCGTCTTGTCGCAATACTGAGCGACTCGTTCTTCAAATCCGAATCCTGTCTCGCCGAAATCCGTGCCGTGCCGGCCGGCGAACAGGCGCGCATCACGGCATTCGTGCTGGAAGGCACGGATATCAATGGCGCCGATGCCTGGATTGCGCGCCGCATCTATTGGGATGCCCGGCGCGAAGCCCTGCGCGCGCGCCTCGCGCAAAGTGCCGATGCGGATATCGCTCGGGTTGCGCAGCAATTCGAGGCGGCGCAGGATTTTTGCGGCTGGATGGCAAATCGCGCGGCGCTGCCGCCCGGCCTGCAGAACCCCACCGGCGTGCGTGCCGACGCCGACGCCGCGGACCTGCTGGCACACCTGAATCTGGCCCGGCCGGTGGCGGAAATTCCGGTGCGACGCCCGGCGCGCGAATTCCGCGACACCTTGCTCGCCCACCTGGACGGCACGCTGGCGGCGCATCCCGCGCTGGCGGAAGAACTACAGATCGAGGCGGCATTCAACAATCTGGATAGCGCGCCCGGCCTGTCGGTGCTCATGTGCCGCTGCGGCCTGTCGTATTCGCTCAAAACCCTGCTCCACCCGGCCACGGAAAATCTGCTCGCGCGGCTCGCCGGCGACGACGCGGCGCGCGAAGCCGCCTGGCAGGGCGCCACCACGGTGCTGGCCTGGCTTTATCTGTTCGGCATGAGTGGCGACTGGGTCGAAGAACGCGTGCGCGGTACGCACGCGGCGCTGACCGAATTCGCCCTGGTCACCGATACGCAATTCGGCGCCGAGCGCATCGCGGCGGACTTCGCCGACGTTGCGGATGACGCCGCGAACGTACCGGCCGCCGACGCGCGCGCGGCGCTGGACGAATTGCTGCAGGCGATCTGGACGCATTTCGTGCCGGAGCGCAGCGTGCGCGCCGCGCCCTCGGCGGCCGACCTGGAAAAGCTCGCCCTGCAACTGGGCAGCGGCGCGGCCGGCGCCGCACAGAAGCGCTACATACCGCTACCGGAACGGCCCGCCGCGGCATTGCGCGATCCGGCCCTGGCGGCGCGCCTGGTGGCGCGCATGCCGGGCGCGGTGCTGGTCATATTGCGCACGGCGGCCGGCAATTGCCTGCTGCGCCTGGGCAACGGTTTCGATTCCACGCCGGCGGTGCGCCGCTTCCTGGGCCTGCACGGCTACCGGCCCGGCCCGGCCTGAACGCCGGTGCGCCTCAGGCGCCGCGTGCCAGCGCTGCGGCGCTGTCCAGGCTGTCGCAGCGCCCGGCCAGCCACAGGCAACAGGCGATCTGATCCAGCAGCGGCGGCGGCACGGCCCGGCGCCCGGCCAGCAGCGCGCGTACCAGGTCCGCATTGGCGGCCGTGGAGCCGTCTTCGGGCATGTCGGCAAGCGGCGGCGCGCCGCCTTCTTCGGCCTTGAACAACACTTCGATACGCCCATCCACGCTGGCCGTGAGCTGCGGGCGGCGGCGCGGATTGGCATAGCACTCGCCCTCGGTGCCGCGCATGAGCAGCGCGCGCGCGCCGTCGGCGGCAAGAAATGCTTCCATGCGCTGCAGGTACTCGGGGTGAGTCACCGCCACCTGGCGCACGCTGCGGCCCGGCGCCGGGTCGAGCAATTTCGCCATCGTGTGGCCGCTGTTGCGCACGCCCAGGCGCGGCCGCAGCGTGATCAGGCGCGCCAGCCCCGGCTGCAGCGCGGAAAGGTGCAGGCAAGCCAGGCCGCGCGATGCCAGCGCCTGTTCCGCTTGCTCCACAGTTTGCTGCAGGGGCAGGTCGAGCGCGGCCAGAAGCGCAAACGGATCGATGCGCGTGTCGAAATCGAAATGCCCGTGTATGAGTACCGGCACCCCCAGTTCGACCAGCCGCAGCGCCACATAGGGCATCAGGTTGGGCTGGCGCCGCGCGCCGTTGTACATGGGAATCACCACCAGGCGCGGCCCCGGCGGCACGGCGAGCTGTGGCGCCACGGCATCCAGGGCACGCTTGAAGCCCTGCATTTCGACTTCGCTTTCGCCCTTGATGCGCATGCTGAGCAAAATCGCGCCCAGTTCCATGTCCGGCACGCTGCCGGCCAGCATGGCCGCGAACATGGCCTGCGCCTGGTCAGCGCCCAGCGAACGCGCACCTTTGGCGCCGCGTCCGATTTCCTTGATGAGTGGTGGGTAGTGCATGGCCCGGATTATCCCAGAAAGCACGGCACGGCCACGCCGCCTGCGCTGCGTGGCGGACACCGGGCGCCCCCGTCCGGCGCCGGCATCGTGTAATCTTTGTGCAAAACCAATAGGGGGAAATATGGACATTGGCTTCGTGGGCCTGGGCATCATGGGCCGCCCGATGGCGCAAAACCTTGCGCGCGCCGGGCACGCGCTGCATCTGTATGCGCGCCGGCCGGAAAGTCTGGCGCCGTTCCAGGGCCAGGCAAGCGTCTATGCGTCGCCGGCCGAACTGGCCGCGCGCGCGGATATCGTGATCACCATGGTGGCCGACGCGCCGGATGTCGAGGCGGTGGCCCTGGGGCCGCAGGGCGTGGCGGCCGGCGCATGCGCCGCCGGGCGCAGCGACCTCATCCTGGTAGACATGAGCACCATCGCCCCACCCGCGGCGCGCGCGATAGCCGCGCGCCTGGCCGAATCCGGCGTGACCATGCTGGACGCGCCGGTGTCGGGCGGCGAGCCGGGCGCCATCCAGGGCACGCTCACCATCATGGTGGGCGGTGCGCCCGAGGCCTACCAGCGCGCGCTGCCGGTATTGCGCGCCATGGGGCGCAGCGTCACGCACATAGGCGCGGCCGGCGCCGGCCAGGTGGCCAAGGCCTGCAATCAGATTCTTACCGGCAGCGGGGTTGCTGCGGTGGCCGAGGCATTCAACCTGGCGCGCGCGCACGGCGTTGATGCCGCCAACGTGCGCACCGCGCTGATGGCCGGCATGGCCAAAAGCGCCATCCTGGATAACCACGGCAGCCGCATGATCGCGCGCAATTTCAAGCCGGGATTCAAATCCTGGATGCACCAGAAAGATTTGCGCATCGTGCTCGAAGAAGCGCACCGCCTGGGCCTGGGCCTGCCGCTCGCGGCCGCCGTGGCACAAATGTTCAATGCGATGCAGGGAGCCGGCATGGCCGAAGAAGATTCCATCGCCATGCTGAAACT
>JAEUNN010001242.1 GCA_016791085.1 Rhodocyclaceae bacterium
TTTCGACATCGCGCGCAAGCACGGCTTCACGGGCACCTTGCCCGACGGCGGCGGAACCAGCGTGCAGGACTGTTACGTAGGCGCGCTGCTGGTGGCGCTGGCCGACGGCACCATGATCGACCGCAGCGCCTACGATTTCACCCTCGAATTCATTGCCCGCCATGCCGGCATGGCGCAAATCATCACCTGGCACCCGGGCACGCCTTCCTCCGGGCACGCGCGTTTCCATCTCGGGCCGGGCGGCATGGTGTCGGCGCGTTCAAGTTCGCAAATGCCCGATGCGGAATTTTCCGACGGCTCGCTATTGCTCGACTGCACCGGACTGTTGGCCCATGTATCGGCCGAATTGCGCGAACTGCGCGAGCCGCATCCCATGTTCGGTGCGGAGCCGGAAGCCGCTCCGGATCCAGGCGGACGCGAAGCTGTGTTGCGTCATCTGTATCAGCAGTGGGGCAGTCCGCCGACGCGACGCCACCATCGCAGCCAATTTTTGCCGCGCGCCATCCTTCACCTTGGCGTCATGGGCATATGCCGCGCGCTGTGCGGAATCGCCGATGCCGAAATGGCGAGCGAATGGGCCATCGTGGATGAAAGTCCGACCGGCTTCGGCCTGCGCCGGGTGGCCGGTGCCGCGCATGACATCCAGCCCGGCAATCTGATCGCCCTGCAGCCCAAGAGCGAGCACCAGACCTATCTGGGGGTGGTGCAGCGGGTCATGAGCGGTGCGCGGCGCACGCTGGAGGCCGGCGTCGAAGTGCTGGGCTCGCAGGTGCATGCCCACACGGCGGTATCCACCGACAAAAGCGGTCTTGCGCTGGGCCAGCCCTGCGCCGTGCTGGTGTTCGCGCTGGTGCCGGGCTTTGCCGGCAAGACCGGCTTGATCGCTCAGCCCGATTGCATCAGCGTGGGTCAGTTGCTCGATGTGACGGCGGATGGCCGCAAACAGAGTTTGCGCGTGGTGCAGCGCGAACTGCGCCGTGCGGGATTCGACCTGTTTCTGGTCGAGCCGGTATATCGTTGAGGCGCGGGCCGGCTGCCGCCGGCTCAGCTTTGCGCGCGTACGCGCTGCAGCAGGGCGGTGGTCGAGCGCTGGTGCTCAAACGGTATGGAATGCACGCTGCCGCCCCAGGCCAGCACTTCGGCGGCGCCGACTATGCTGTCCGGCGCCCAGTCGCCACCTTTCACTAGCACATCCGGCCTGCACTGCAGTATGCATTGCAGCGGCGTGTCGGCATCGAACCAGGTTACCAGGTTAACCGCTTCGAGCGCCGCGAGCACGGCCAGGCGATCGGCCTCGCAATTGATGGGCCGGTCTTCGCCCTTGCCTTGGCGCCGCACCGACGCGTCGGTATTCGCGGCGACCAGCAGACTGGCACCGAGCGCGCGCGCCTGTGCCAGATAGGTTACGTGCCCGCGGTGCAGGATGTCGAAACAGCCGTTGGTGAATACCAGCGGCCGCGGCAGGCGCGCCACCTTTATGGCG
>JAEUNN010000188.1 GCA_016791085.1 Rhodocyclaceae bacterium
ATTGGGCGCGCGCCTGCGGCATATCGTCGGCGCCGACGGCCAGGGCCACCGCGTGGCACGCGCGATAGACTGGCTCAAGGCGCACTACGCCGAGCCGCTCGCGATCGACGCGCTGGCCGACGCGGTAAATATGAGCAAATCTTCGCTGCACCACCACTTCAAGGCGCTCACGGCCATGAGCCCGCTGCAGTACCAGAAGCAGTTGCGCCTGCAGGAAGCGCGCCGTCTGCTGCTGGGCGGCGGGCAGGACGTGGCGGTGGTGGCACGGCGCGTGGGTTATGAAAGCCCGTCGCAATTTTCGCGCGAATACCGGCGCCTGTTCGGCGCGCCGCCTTTGAAGGACGTGGCGCGCTTGCGCTAGCTGGCACGTACAGGTTTGGGTGATTCGTGGCAACCCCGAGTTCCAAAACAGTTCTGGTCGCACGCAGCGGCGTGGCCGAATTCGACCGCCGCTTGAGCGCGCTGGGTTTTCGCTGATCCGCGTCCCCACGCCGCATTCCGCCGCAATTCGCGGCGATTGGTGCGGCGCAACACGGTCGGCTGTTGATCCATATCAATAAACCCGCACTTGCGGGTTAGACTGGGGCCCGTTCTGCACGCCGAGGCCTTACATGATTGTCCTATTCACCGATTTCGGACCTGACGACATTTACGTCGGACAGGTCAAGGCCGCGCTTTGCAAGCGTGCACCGCAAGGCACGCCCATCGTGGATTTGCTGCACGGCGTGCCGAATTTCGATGCCTGCGCCGGCGCCCACCTGCTGGCCGCGCTGTATCCGCATTTTCCGCGCGGCTCGGTATTTCTGGCGGTGGTCGATCCCGGCGTGGGCGGCGCGCGCGACGCCGTGGCGGTGCATGCCGACGGGCGCTGGTTTGTCGGGCCCGACAACGGTCTGCTGTCGGTACTGGCCGCGCGCACATCGGCAGTGCAGGCCTGGCGCATTACCGGCCGTTCCGAAGCCTTGTCCGTGTCGTTTCACGGCCGCGACCTGTTCGCGCCCATCGCGGCGGATATCGCGGGCGGTCAGCTCATGTCCGGCTGTCTGGAGGAAATTTCCGCGCTGCAGGTGAATTTCGGGCCGGAGGACTGCGCGCAAATCATCTATATCGACCATTACGGCAATGCGCTTACCGGGCTGCGTGCCGCCGCGGTGGACCCCGCCACGCGTTTTAGCGTGCGCGGCCAGCACATCGCCCATGCGCGCGTATTTTCCGCCGTGCCGGCGGGCGAGCCGTTCTGGTATTGCAACAGCGTGGGGCTGGTCGAAATCGCCGTGAATCGCGGCAACGCCGCCAACAGCCTGGGTTTGGCCGT
>JAEUNN010000064.1 GCA_016791085.1 Rhodocyclaceae bacterium
CAGCGCCTGGCACAGGCCCAACAGCAGCGCGTCGCGCGGGCGCACGTCGTCCACTTCATGGCAGCGTATGCGGTGGCGGCGCTTTTCCGCCCACAGGATGAAAATGCCGCCCAGCACGAAGGTGGTGGCGACCGTGGCGGCGTTGAACAGGTGGGTCTTGATCGCCTCGCCGAAAACAAGTCCCAGCAGCGCCAGCGGCAGGAAAGCGATGACCACGTTCAAAACGAAGCGTTGCGCTTCGGGTTTGCTGCCTAGCCCGGCCAGAACCTGGCCGATTTTCGCGCGGTATTCCCACACCACCGCCAGGATGGCGCCGGACTGAATCACGATTTCGAAAAGCTTGGCGCGCTCGTTGTTGAAATTCAGCAGCTCGCCGGCGAGTATCAGGTGCCCGGTGCTCGACACCGGCAGGAATTCCGTCAAGCCTTCCACGATGCCCATGATGAAGGCTTTGATGATCAATGAGATATCCATACAACGGGGAACTTGCCAAAAGGGCCGGATTATCCTTGAAACCGCCCTTCGGCGCACCTGCCTGTAGCGGTGCACCTGCGTAGGGTGGCACACATGCGTACCGCCGCGCGCGGTGGGCCGGGGGGTCAGCTACGGTCCAGCGCGTGCAGGCGCGCATCGTTCGCGTCGTAGATGCGCATCAGTTCGGCGAATAGCGCGCGCGCCTTGGCGCGGTTGTCGCCCGAATAATTGCAGACGTACAAATCCAGCGTGACCCGGCTGCATTCGGGCCAGGTGTGGAGCGCCAGGTGGGATTCTTCCAGCACGATCGCGCCGGTCACCCCGCCGCCCGGAAAGCGGTGGAATACCTGTGCCACCGCACGCAGACCTGACGCCGCTACCAATTCGCTCAGACTGGCTGCGATGAGCCGGTCGTCGTGCAGCCAGCGCGCGTCGCAGCGGCAGCCGTCCAGATCGGCGATCAGGTGCAGCCCCGGCAACGCCGGGCGTTCAGCGGCCAGGGGCATTTTGACCCATGCGCTTGGACGGCGCCGTGTCGCGTTCCAGACGCAGCAAGCGCCGCAGCGCGGTGTTGCGGTGGCGGCCGCACATGTCCGGCGCGGCTTGCAGGCCCGAACAGCAGGCAGGGCGCTCGGGCCGACCGAAAATCGCACAGCGCAGATCCGGTGTGAGCTGAATGCAGCGCACACCCGCCGGTTTGCCCTGCGGCATGCCCGGGATGGGACTGGTGATCGACGGCGCGATGCAACACGCGCCGCAGGCCGGCCGGCAATTCACTTGCGGCCGTAATGCGCGGTGAAGCTGGCTTTGGCCAGGCGGTTGGCATTGATCATGTAGCCCACCATGGCGGCCGGCGCGTCGGCCGGCAGGTCGATCTTGTCGGTTTTGAGGGCGTGGATCGTGAATATGTAATGGTGCGGCTTGTCGCCCTTGGGTGGGCAGGGGCCGCCCCAGCCGGTGCTGCCGAAATCCGTGCGCGTCTGCAAGGCGCCGGCCGGCAGCTTGCCTGCGGCGGCGTCGCCCGCGCCGGCTTCCAGTTGGGTCGTGGTGGCCGGAATGTTGATCACCAGCCAATGCCACCAGCCCGATCCGGTGGGTGCATCCGGGTCATACACGGTGAGCGCGAAACTTTTCGTGCCTTGCGGCGCGCCCTTCCATTCCAGCGCCGGCGAAACATTACCGCCCTCACAGCCAAAGCCCTTGAACACGTGTTTTTCGGGAATGGGCCTGGCAGCATCGAGGTCGGAACTGCGCAGGCTGAAGCCGCCGGCCGTAACGGTCAGGGGCAGGGCGGCGGCGAGCGCGAAAGCGGCAACTTTCATGGCTGGGATCCTGAATTGACGATGGCGGCCATTCTAGCGCGCGCTTGCCGCCGCTCGATCAGGCGGCCAGCCAGAGCGCACGCAGGACGCCATAGCCCGCGCCCAGTCCCAGCGCGCCAAATGCGAGCGAAGAGAGCAGAAACGGCGTGCCGCGGCGGGCCGGATCGCGCTGATAAAGGATGGCGTAGGCGATGCGCGCGGCGAGCCAGAATCCGCCTATGCCGGCCGCCCAGGTGTCGCTCAGATAGGCCGCGAACAGCCACATGCAGGGCAAGGTCATGAGTGTCCATTCGAGCGTGTTCATCTGTATGCGCAAGGCGCGCTCGAACATCGGATGGCCGCTGACCGCCGGCGCTTTCACGCCGTAGCGGCCGCGCGCGTAGCCCACGTTGCTGGCGGTGCCGAACATGAGCAGCACGATGAGCAAAGTAAGTCCGGCCGTGTATGGGTAAGATGCCATGGTCAGCAGGCGCAAATCGCCAGTGTAAAAGATGTCGGCCGGTGCGGATTGCACGCCGCGGAGTGCGGCGCCGCGACCAGCCGCCTGTCGGGCGGCGTCGGACAGGCCCTGCCACAATGTGTCCGCCAGGACGGAGGAACAAGTCCATGCAGCAATATCTTGTCATCACGATCATAGGCGACGACCGGCCCGGTATCGTCGAAAAGCTGTCCGCCCTGGTTTGTGCGCACGGCGGCAACTGGCTCGAGTGTTCCATGGCGCATCTGGCTGGAAAGTTCGCCGGCATCCTGCGTGTGGCCGCGGAGGACAACCAGGTTTTGGCCTTGCAGGCGGCGCTGGGCGGACTTGCCGAAGTCAAGGCGGTTGCCGAACTTGCTGGCAGCCGGCCGGCCGGATCGGTCGAACTGCGGCGGTGCAGGTTGCTGCTGGTAGGCCAGGACCGCCCCGGCATAGTCAAAGAAGTCGCACACGTACTTGCCTCGCGCGGCGTGAATGTGGAAACCCTGGAAAGCTGGACCGACGTCGCCGCAATGGCGGCGACTCCCCTGTTTCACGCCGAGGCGGTCCTGGCCCTGGCCGCTGGCACCGACCTGGCCGAATTGCAGAACGACCTGGAGCGTATTGCGGACGATCTGATGGTCGATATTTCGCTTGCCGCCGAAAACACGGTGTGATGTCGCCGCGCAACGCCGGGAATTCCCCATGCTGCCGTACCGTGCACTACGGCCTATCTGGCAAGCTCGCGCCTTGATTTGCAAGGTACAAGACAGGTTGTAGTGTATTCTTGCAAAAATAGACCGTGCGCGAACGCTCGTGTCCCAGAGTGGCCTTTGACACCAGGGAAAATTTTCCCTGCAGTGTCGAAAAATTTTACATTCGCTAGGTGTCGTACCAATTGATGGCATGTAGTTGCATGAAATATAACAATAAATCAAACATGGAATGCAATTTGCTTCATTGTGCGGGACAATATTTTTCGGGCCACAAAGCTAGCTTTTGGTCCCTCAAGAATTTACTACGATGAAAAACGTACGAGGCATACATAACAACGTGCTTGCGCGAGCGGTTGCCGCAGCGCTGGGTACAGTGGCATTGTCCGTGCCGGCGCATTCCGCCCTGGTGCAAAGTTCTACCTATGCTTTTAACGACACCCTGACCG